>JAUVAE010000023.1 GCA_030591905.1 Candidatus Komeilibacteria bacterium | reverse complement strand
TAACTTGAGCAAATTTTAAAACAGACTCCACTGTTTTTTTATTCCTAGAAATTAAACAACCCACTCTAGCTCCACAAGCGCTATATCTTTTAGAAATACTATCTACCATAATAACATTATCTTCTATGCCCTCTATATTTAAAAAACTAACGTGCTTTTTCCCATCATAAGTAAACTCCCTATAAACTTCATCAGAAATAATATATAAATTATTCTCTTTGGCTATCTGACCAATCCTCTCTAAGTCTTCTTTAGAATAAACTGCCCCAGTAGGATTATTCGGACTACAAAGTAAAATTGCTTTTGTTTTTTCATTAATTAATTCTCTGATTTTCTCATTACTTGGCAATTCATACCCATCTTCAACATGAGTAGTCAAAGGAACTATTTTGACACTTGCCATCTTTGCAAAACCATTATAATTCGTATAAAAAGGTTCGGGAATAATGATTTCATCACCCGGATTACAAACAGCTGTCATAGCAAAGGTAATAGCCTCGGATCCAGCGGTAGTAACAATAATATCATCACTATCAATTTTAATATCATACCTACTATAATAATTCACTAAATTCTTTCTGTACAAATCAAGACCCTGGGCCGGTCCATAACATAAAACCTTATCATCATATTCATGATAAGCCTTTAAAACATTTTCTGGAGTCTCAATATCTGGTTGACCAATATTTAAATGATATATCTTAATACCTTTAGCTTTTGTTTGGTCAGCTAAAGGTTTTAATTTCCTAATTGGTGATTCTTGAATATTAATTGCTCGTTCTGATAATTTCATATTCTTATTTTTAATTTTATAAATCAGTTTGAACTAAAATTCTATTTGCCATCCGCCAACCAATAGCGATTTCCATTAAATTAATCTTTATAATTACTGGCCCCTTTAAAAAAGACTCTGACATTTTCTTTATTTTTATATTCTCCCTTATTCCTAAAGTATTTAATTTTTCTTTAAAATTTTGACTGCCTTCTATATTAATTATATTAGCACATTCTTTAGAACGTAATTCTGTTATTTTTTTTAGCATTTATTTTTAGTTTATAATATAAGATGTAGTATACTCCCTACAAAAGTAGCTGTCAATAACATTATTAAAACAGAATATATCGTTTTTTTCCAACCTAATTCTTTCCAAAGAACAGCAAAAGTTGCAATACATGGGAAAGTCATTGAAAGCACAATGGTTGAAATAAACAATTGCTTTAAAGTCATGGGATTAGTTAATAACATTCCCATCGCAATATCTTTCCTTAAAAATCCCATAATAATTGCAATCACAGCATTTTTTGGCAACCCCATTAAACTAGCTATAACTGGAGCTGTAAAATCAGCAATATACTGAAAAATATTTAAACTATACAATAAATTTACCACTAATATACCTCCCAAAACAATTGGCAAGGCTTCAAAAAGAAAACCCTTAACTCGAAAATATAATTTTTTAAATAAAATTTTAAATGAGGGAAGTCTATAAGGAGGTATTTCTATAAAAAGCTCTGGTGTATCTCCTTTTCTAAACTTATTTAAGATTAAACCAATTCCAATCCAAACTATCAATAAAACGCCATAAACAGAAAGTACATATTTAAAACCATACTTACCAAGAACATTTAATATCATTGCTTGCAAAGCAACACAAGGAACAGCAATAGAAATCAAAGTCGAAACAACAAAGCGTTGTCGTTTATCTTCTAAAATTCTTGTTGCTAAAATTCCCGGAACATTACAACCAAAACCTAATAAAGTAGGAATTATGGCATATCCATGTAAACCTAATTTATGAAATATACTATCTACTAAAACAGCTAATCGTGGAAGATACCCAGAATCTTCTAGAACACTTAAAACAAAATAAAAAGATATAACATAAGGTAATACGGCTGCAATAGGAACATAAAATCCAGATGTTAATACACCAAAAGACTGAAAATAATCAATTTCTCCATCAATCAATTTTCCAATCAGTATTTGATGTAAAAAACCACCCGAACCAAAAAAAACACTTAACTTCATGAAAATAGGAGTAAGAATGTTCTGAAAAAATGGATCAAAAACATACCCAATTAATCCCTCTCCTATAAAACGAATAGTTCTAAAACTACTATAAAGAATAAAAAAAGCAAAAAATAATCCTCCAATAGGATGAATCGAAAAATCACTAATCCGTTGCCATAAAGTATGATGACGATGATATAATTTTTGAGTATTAAAAATAATCTTACCAATTTTATTCCAAATTAAAAGATTATCTATTTTTTTCAAAGATTTATTTATGTAAGATGATATAGAGGCATTCTTAATCACCAAAGAAAGTTCTTTAATCCCCTCTCCACTAAGAGCACAGGTTGAAATTACAGGCACTCCTAAAATTTGTTGTAACTTTTTAATATTTATCTCAATTCCCTTATGTTTAGTTTCATCCCACATATTCAATACAATGACCAATGGTTTTTTAAAACTAATCAACTGCATAGTAAGAAATAAATTTCTTTCTAAATTAGTAGCATCTATAATATTAATAATAACATCACCTTCTTCTAAGATTTTTACAGCAACCTTTTCTGCTTCATTTGTAGGTTTTAAAGTATAAGTACCAGGAACATCTATAAGTTCAACTTTTTTATTACCAGCTAAAGAAATAAATGTTTTTGAAAAACTAATAGTTGTTCCAGCATAGTTAGCAGAAACAACATTGAGTCCGCTTAAACGATTAAAAATTACACTTTTCCCAACATTGGGATTTCCCATTAAAAGTACTTTCATAATTATTTTTTTCTAATTAATATCAAAAAACTATAATCTTTTTATTTCAACTTTTTAAGTAAGTTTGGATTATAGATTTAAAAATTTATAACTCTATTTTATCTCCTACTTGGACATCATGAGCATCGCACCATCCAGCGTTTAACTCTAAAACTTTATCTGCTTTTTTATTTGGAAAAACTTCCATAATTTCATTCATATCATCTAAAACCTGAACATTTTTAAATATTTCTACTATTTCATCGCCCTTAATATATAAAATATCTAAAGGAAAATTCATATCTTTCATCCAAAAACTATATTTTGACTCTTGTCCAAATATAAAAACCATAGCACAATTTTCACATAAGCTCTCTCTTCCGGATAAACCCCTAGTTCTAGTAAAAGCATCAGCAGAAATTTCTACATTCAAAACTTCATCTTTAATTTTCAATGTAGTAATGCCATTAGCGCAGCCTGACAATAATACTAATACAAAAAACAAACTAATTATTATTGATTTTCTCATAACTTTTTTTATAAACTAACCAAAATATTGTAAATATAAATATAATTAAAATTCCTAAAGTAAATAATTTACCAATTGTCCCTTGAAATAAAGCGATAATGCCAAAAAATAATGAAATAAGATAAAGAATTAAAACTGTTTGTCTCTCACTTAACCCTAAACTTAATAAACGAAAATGTAAATGTTTTTGATCGGCATGTTTAAAAGGAGATTCTCCTTTTCTCAATCTCTGAATAATCACCCAAACCATATCTAATAAGGGAAGTCCCATTACTAATAAAGCTGTAGCAATCTTAGCACCACTAATCACAGCCATAACTCCAATTGCCAATCCTAAAAATGTACTCCCACCATTACCTAAAAATATTTTGGCTGGATAAAAATTCAATATTAAAAATCCAAAAATAGAACCAGCTAATATTAAAATTAAAATAGAGGTTCCACTATTCGGAGCATCCCAAAATAAAGATACTATAAATAAAATCAACATTCCAATACCAGTAATCCCACTTGCTAAACCATCAAGTCCATCTAAAAGTTTAGTAGTATTGGTAATAATTAATAGCCATAAAAAAGTTAAAACCGCTCCCATTAAATACAAATTTTGTCCTAGGAAATTAATTTGGGAACCAGTTAAATCTATTATCCCTCCACCAGGTCTAGTAATAAATTTAATAGTAGTTCCACTAAAAATTATTATTAAACAAGCTAAAATAGTTAAAACTAATTGTTTCCCCGGACTTAAATTATATTTATCATCAAATGTTCCACTAACCATTAAAACTAATCCAGCTACAATAATTCCTATAATTTGTAATAAACTAATATTATAAGTTAAAACTAAACTGGGAAAGAAAATTATAAATAATAAAGTTAATAAAGAAAAACTTAAATAAATCGCCCAGCCACCTAAAAGAGCAATCGGCTGATTATGAATCTTTCTTTCTACATTAGGATAATCAAGTATCTTAAATTTAAAAGATAATTTTTTAGCTAACAAAGTTAAAAAATAACTTATGGTGAGAGATAAGATAAAAACTATGATGTATGTAAAAATTCTATTCATAAATTATAATTTCTCTTTAAAAATGAATCTAATATTAATGCTGCTGAAGAAGCATCTTCGTCAGACTTAATTTTTAATTTATTCTTTCTATTTTCTTTCCTAGAATCTTCCCTTAAATATTTTCCCTGCATTCCTTTACCTATCACTGAAGTCATTCTTTCGTCTTCTAAATGTATCGGTAATTTAATTACTTCTTTTAATCGATTTAAAAAATCATATACTATATCAGTTTGTTGAGTTTCTTCATTCTTAAGATTTTTTGGTAAACCTAAGACTATTTCATCAATATTTTCTTCTTCCAAAATATTATTAATACTATTAAAAAAATTCTCTGCTTTTAAAATTTTATAAGGCAAACAAAAATTAGCTTCATTATCTCCTAAAGCTAAACCAATCTTTGATTCTCCATGATCTATTCCTAAAAAACGCATATATTAATTTTATTTTTCCTTTGTCATCTCGAGCTTGTCGAGAGATCTTATTCCTTAAGTTAAAAGATTTCTCCACTACGGTCGAAATGACAATAGGACGAATATTTTAATAAAATATAAAAGACAAAGAAAAAATCTAAACGGATGTTATAACCTTACAACCTTTTTCTGTAATTACGATAGTATGTTCAAAATGAGCTGAGACTGATCTATCTTTAGTAATAATGTCCCAACCATTATCATCAACCTTAATTTCATAGCTTCCTAAAGTAATCATTGGCTCTATAGCCAGGACCATACCTTCTTTTATTTCTGGCCCCTTTTCAGAAACAGCAAAATTAACTATCTTTGGTGCTTCATGAACTTCATATCCTACTCCATGACCAACTAAATCTCTAACAATACCATAATCACCCCTTTTTTTAACGTATTTCTCAATAATCCTGCCAATATCATTAATATCCATTCCTGGCTTTAAAACACTAATAACTTTATCTAAGCATCCTTTAGTAACTTTCATTAATTCTAAATTTTCTTCAGAAACTTTGCCAATAGCTACGGTGACAGCATGGTCTGTAAACAGACCATCTTTTGCTGGCCATTTCATACCTACATCTAAACCAATAATATCACCATCTTTTAATTTACGATCACTAGGAATAGAATGCACAATTGCTTCATTAATTGAAGTACATAAAGTAGCTGGAAATGGATCTGGTTTTCCATAACCTTTAAAAGAAGGAATGCCTCCAGCTTCTAAAATTAATTTCTCCGCCATTTCATCAAGCTCTTTAGTAGTAACTCCTACTTGAGCATGTTCTCCTACTTTTTTTAAAATACTAGCTAAAATCTCTCCGCCTTTAACCAGTATTTCAATCTCTTCTTTTGTTTTTATTGTAATTGCCATAATATTTAATTATTAATTTCTAGTTTTTTAGATATCTCCTCTGTTACTTCTGGAATTGGTGGATTACCATCTATGTTGATAATTTGTTCTTTATAAAAATCAATTAAAGGAGCTGTTTGCTCTTTATAAACTTGTAATCTATTTTTAATAGTCTCTTCTTTAGAATCATCTCTAATATATAATTCTTTGCCGCACTTATCACATATTCCTTCCTTTTGAGGAGGATTAAACTTAATATGATATGTTTCTCCACATTTACAAGTTCTTCGACCACCAATTCGTAATAAAACTTGATCTTCTGATAATTCTATATTT
Organism: Candidatus Komeilibacteria bacterium; assembly: GCA_030591905.1. Classification (GTDB taxonomy): domain Bacteria; phylum Patescibacteriota; class Patescibacteriia; order UBA1558; family S5-K13; genus JAIOTH01. The sequence continues at coordinate 2,237 of JAUVAE010000023.1, read as the reverse complement.
AAAACAATATCAATCTTTAAAAATTCTTTTAATAACTCGGCTTGTTTAATGCTCCGGGGGTAACCATCTAAAATTAAACCATTGGAAATGTCCATAGTTTCTATTTCTTTCTTCATCATCTCAAAAGTAATCTCATCTGGAACCAAATCTCCTTTTTCTAAAATATCTTTAACTTGCAGACCTAATTCAGTCTCATTTTTAATATGTTTTCTAAAACAATTACCTGTTGAAATAATTGGTATATTAAACTTTTCAGCCAAAGCTTCAGCCTGAGTTCCCTTACCACTTCCAGGCATCCCCAGAAAGATATAATTCATATTTTTGTCCTTTAATTAATGATCACTTATTATATTACCTTATAATAGCCTTTAAAACAATAAAAAATCGAGTCTAACTCGATTCTACAAACTAAAAACTACTAACTATTAACTAATCTAAAGTTCTTCGTAATTTCTCATTGTTAATTGAGCATTCACTTGTTTAACTGTCTCAATAACCACAGCTACCACAATTAAAATACTTGTTCCACCAACAACCATTGAGCCGATGCCTCTAGTGAATACTTGAGTTATAACTGGTAAAACTGCTACAGCCCCTAAAAATAAAGCCCCAGCTAAATTAATTCTAGTAACAATATTTTGTAAATAAATTGCTGTATGATTGCCCGGTCTTATTCCTGGAATAAAACCACCTTGTTTTTGTAAATTCTCTGCTATTTGATCGGGATGAAACACAATAGCTGTATAAAAATAAGTAAAAGCGACTACTAGAGCAAAATATATAAATCCATAAAAAACTTGATTCTGAAATAAATCAATTACCCAATTTGCCATTACCACAATAGTAGGATTACCAGCAGAAGCGAAAAATTTAGCTACCATTGGTGGGAATAAAACTAATGAAATTGCGAAAATAATTGGTATTACACCAGATTGATTAACTTTCAAAGGTAAATGAGTATTTACTCCGCCATACATTTTATTACCCCTAACTCTTCGCGCGTAAGATACTGGAACATTTCTTTGACCTTCATTAATAATAACAACTACTACTATAGTTGCTAAAGCAATTATTAAAAATACTAATAAACTAAATATTTTTGATGGATCATAAACGGCTATTGTTCTTTGTAATGAAGCAACCCAACCAGAAACTATACCTGCAAAAATCAATAACGAAATTCCATTACCAATATTCTTTTGAGTAATAAGTTCACCTAACCATACTAAAAACATTGTTCCCGCACAAATTGTAACTAAAGCCACAATATATTGGGTAATATCTAAATGACCAATCATCTGATATTGTGACTGTCTCTGTAATAATGTAATAAAACTATATCCCTGAACTACAGCTAAAGGAATAGTTAAATATTTTGTATATAGATTAATTTTTCTCCGACCAGCGTCACCTTCTTTAGATAAAGCTTCTAAGGCCGGAACAACCATTGTTAAAAGTTGAATAATAATTGAAGCTGTAATATATGGTCCAATGCCAAGCATAACAATAGAAAAATTCTTCATACCACCACCGGAAAACATATTTAATAAACCAAGGAGTTGATTTGATTCAAAAAAATCTTTTAGTCCAGCTACATCAACTCCAGGAATAGGAATATGAGCAGCTATCCTACTAATAATCAACATTAAAAAAACAAAGCCAATTGCTTTTCTTAGCTCTTTGATTTTAAAAACTTGTTTAATCTTTTCTATAAACATTATAAAAATTTATTTTTTTGTCTTGCTTACTTTTTTAACTACTTTCTTTTTAGGTTCTACTTTCTTTTTAGGTTCTACTTTCTTTTTTACTATTTTCTTAACCTCTTTAGTCTTTTCTTTAATTTCTTTCTCAGCTTCTTTCTTTTTAGCAACCAATAAACTACGTTTTTTAAATGGTGTTTTAATAACCTGACCACCTGCTTTTATTATAGCTTGTTTAGCTGATTTTGAAAAACTATGAGCCTTAATAGTCAATTTTTTCTTGATGTCACCTTTTCCTAAAATTTTAACACCTTCTCTAGGTTTACTTATTAATCCCAAGGCTAATAATTTTTTAACTGTTATTTCTTCACCTTCTTTAAATCTTTGTTCTAATGTATTCAAATTTATAATATTAAATCTATGACTAGATCTATTAAAACCTCTTTTCTTTGGTAATTGAGCAATAATCTTTTTCATACCTAATCTCTTTAAACCAGATCGACCACCACTTCTAGATCTTTGTCCTTTCATACCTCT
>JAUVAE010000009.1 GCA_030591905.1 Candidatus Komeilibacteria bacterium | reverse complement strand
TTTAAACCAATGCTTAAATTATTTATCAAAGTTCTTCTTTTGGAAGAAAATCCCATTTTAACTAATTGCCAAAATTTCTTTTGATCAAAATTCACCCGCCGGGTGAATTCACCCGGCGGGTGGATAATAAATTTAATAACAGCTGAATTAACCTTTGGTATTGGTAAAAAATTACTTTTTTCTACATCAAATAAATATTCTGGCTGAGAATAAAAATTACACATTACTGAAAGCTTAGACCATTTACCATTTTTATTAATAATACGTTCAGCAACTTCTTTCTGTAGCATCAGAATCATTTCTTTTGGAGAATATTTATGTTCTAAAAAAATTCTCAAAAATCGAGAAGTAATATTATAAGGTAAATTAGAAATTATTTTATAATTTTTTAAAAAATCAATTGGCAAAATCTTAGATATATCCAATTTTAAAATATTGCCCTGAATAATCTCAAAGTTATAAGATTTCGATAATGGTGTTAATAATTTAATAAATTCTTCATCTAATTCAATAGTTTTTAAATTAACTCCTTGCTCAGCTAAGGCAGTGGTTAATGTCCCCATTCCTGGACCAATTTCTAAAACATTATCACCCTTTTGTAAATCAGCAGACTTAATAATATTTTCTAGAATCTCTTCTGAAATTAAAAAATTTTGCCCCTTAGACTTATTAGGCAAAATCTTATATTGTTTTAAAAGATATTTAGTTTTTTCTAGTAAAGACATAAAAATGTATAACCTCTATCCCTGTCTCCCTTTCTCTTCCCCCTTTGTCTCTCACTTTGTTCGAGACATTTCCCCCTAGTCAGGAGGAATTAGGAGAAAGGGACTATATACTCGTTCGGTTCTCTTGTCCCTCTCCTGACTAGGAGAGGGATGTCCGAAGGACAGGGAGAGGTTGAAGTTAAAACAAAAAAAGTCGCTCACTACGACTTTTTAGTTTCTAATCTAGAATCTACAAACTACCAACTACTGACTACAATCTGATTTTAAATATCAAATTCATTTAAATCACTACTATAAGAACCTTCACTATCATCTGTTTCTAAAGATTCATTATTATCATTCATTCCTTGCAATTTACTTATTATATTTTCTACAGCGGCCCAAACAGATTCACCATCTTCAGGAACCAATATTACAACTTCATCATCAGCGTCACCATGAAAATAAGTAACTGAAGCTTTTAAAACTTTATATTCTTTACCACCAGCATGGGCTTTAAATTCACCTGTTACTGGATCTTTACTTAAAACACCCTTCAATCTTTTCCTTTCAATTGGGCCTATTTGCTTATAAATAAAACCGCCATCTGGTTTGACGATTAATTTTAAAATATCTCCTTCAACTAATTTTGATTTTGAGCAATAGTTAGCAGGTATTGAATATCTTTTTCCGTCAGGACCAATCATTTGCTGTCCATCAAAAACACCTTCAACTACTTTATTATTACCTTCTATTTTTTCAGAACCGACCGATTGAGCTTTAGAACTAAAATCATTAACATTTTGATCCAGATCAACTCCTAATTCATTAAAAATTGATTTGGCTTTATTTAATTCCAATTCCATTTTAGCAATAACATCTTTCAATTCATCGAATTTGTTAAACATATTTTTATTTTTATTTTACCCTATTAAATTATCACTCCGTGATACTATTTAACAGGGTGAATTTTGATTTTACGTTTCTTTTTCCTTTTGAATTTTATCTTTGTTTTTTTATTTAGCGACGTAAGGCGAGAGAAATATGAATTAATCTTTTATATTTCCGAGCCAAGCTTGCCTACTGGCAGGCAGGGAGCTAACACAGATTATCGTAGATAATCTTTATTTTTGTTTTTTCTGATACCTTAGAAATTCCCCATGATTAAAGTGTGGAATTTATATATATTATTATACAATAAATTTCCAAAATTGGGAAATTCTAGTTAGATGTTTTGTTGTCTGATATTTTCATTCTTTCCCTTATTTCATTTTCAATCACATTTTTATCTTTTCCGTATTTCAATCTAGATAATTCTTTTATTTCTTTAACATAATTTTGCTCAGGTTCTGGTCTAGTCCATGTTCTCATATTGAATGCTGGTGGATTATGATTATCTATTAATAACTTAATATAGGCATTAAAAGCTGGAATATTAATTAAATCATACTCACTAAATACAGGAGCAAATTGCTTAGCAACAATTTCAGCATCTGTAACACCAATTCTAAATGAAACAAATGTTCCTACGTTTCCAAATACAGCGTCTTTTATCTTTTCATCTCCTTTATCAATTAATTGAGAAATATATTGGTGGGCTATTATTAAATTTAATTTATATTTTCTAGCCTCTGATAAAATAACAGCAATACTATCAGTAATAAAATTTTGAAACTCATCAATATATAAGTAAAAATTACTTCTTTCTTCCTGAGAAACATCTGTTCTAGATAAAGCCGACATTAAAATTTTACCGACAAAGACCATTCCTATTAAATTACTATTTAATTCCCCTATTTTTCCCTTTGATAAATTAATTAATAATATCTTTTTTTCATCCATTATCTTTCTGAAATTAAAAGCACTCTTTTGCTGAGAAATAATCGGCCGCATTATATCATTAGAAATAAAAGGAGTTAACTTACTAGTAATATAAGGGACCATATTTGCTAAGGCTGCTTCTCCACCAGCTTTCTGAGCTTGTTTTTCCCAAAAATCCTTTACCAAATAATCTTTACATTTGGAAAGTTTGAATTTTCTAAATTCTTCATCAGCTAAAACTCTAGGAATTTCCAACAATGTTGAACCTGACTCTTCGTCTTCCATTATCAAAAGTATCGCATTTCTCATATATTGTTCAAACATTGGACCACCAGTTGCTTTTAAATCATATAATTTGTCAAATATTTTCAGAATTTCATTAATCACAAAAGTTTTCTGTTCTTGAGTGTCAAATTCAAGCATATTAAGTCCTAAAGGTCTTTCCACATCCGAGGGATCAAATAAAATAACATCTTCAATTCTTTCCTTAGGAATATATTTTAAAATATCTTCAATTAAATCACCATGGGGGTCTAAAACACAAACTCCTTCTCCGTTTTTTATATCTTGAACCGCCATATTAACCTGAAAATAAGACTTACCAGTTCCAGATTTACCAATGATGTACATATGTCTATTTCTATCAAGGCTTTTTATTCTTACAATATTTTTACTATCTCGATAAATATTTTCACCTAAAACTAATCCCTCAGCAGGCATATTATTAGGGGCTGCGGCTGCTCTAGCATCTAACCAAGCTATATTTGGCGTATTAGTAGATGTTAAAGGCAGATGATATAAACTAGCTAACTCTTCAGTATTTAATATTAATTTATATTTTTCATTAAAATTTCTATATATAAAATCATTAATCAAAAAATCTTGAGACGATTTAATAGTCTTAAAAGAATTACCATATTGATAAAGATTATATTGGGAAAAAGAATTAATAATATCATCTAAATAAGTCTTGGCGAAGCCTTCATTATGAGAACTAACGATTATTCTAATATTAACATCTAAACCAGCTTTGGAATTTTTTTCTTCAACTCCTTTTATCATTTCCTGTTCCATCTGAGAAAGCTGTACATTTTCATTTTCTTTTTTTAAAGGATCGTCTTTTTTTATGGTTTGAAAAAATTGACCAAGTCCACCAAACCAAACAGAAAACATACCAGGAAGACCTCTCATTCCTGATATTTTCTTAGCATAAAGAATACTCTTCCCTTTAGATACTGTTTTAGTAAATAAACTACTCTTAGTATGCCATCTCTGATGTGAACTCCTAGCAATAATTTGAATCACGGCTCCATCTTTTTTACTAAGTTTTGTTAAAGAATTTGTTAAAGAATCCAAAGGATCTATTTCTATATCTTTATAAGTTTTTAAAGGAAATATAAAACCTTCTTTTAAAACCATTCTAGCTCCTACTATAGTATCTTCTGGACTGAAAATATTATAGTCTTCAACTATTTCTATTTCAGCATTAGGATATACAGCCTGAATTCTTTCTTGAAAAAAATGAATATTATTATTAGGAACTCCTATATAAAAATAAATTTGTCCCTTATGAGATACTATTTCAAAAGAAAAATGATCATCTCTAGCTTTTAATAAGCCTTTTAATCCTCGTTGAGCCTTTAAACCGCCTAAAGTACTATATAAATTTTCTATAGTAGCAATTTGTTCTTTAATCCTTTCTTGACTATCTTCATTAGAAGAGTCTTCATCTTTAGAAGAAACAACTTTAGGAACTCTAATTTTTAATAATTTCAAGGAAAAAGCTGACCCTATTTTATTCTTCATAAATATCTTTAAAAAAATAAAAAGTGATAGAAAAAGTACTACCACTGGGATAATTAATAAATATATTGGTATTAAAACATTATTAATTTGAAAATACATATTTTATTTTTATTTTAGTAAATCTATTAAAGCCCTGAAGATTCTTTTTTTTGAGCATCTAATATTTTATCTGTTTTTATTTTTGCTGTTTGTTTAATAAAGAATTTATTAACTCCCGAAATTATTTTTAACCATTCTATAATTATCTGAACTATTTTTTTTACTTTAATCTTTGTTTCGCTTAAAAGAGCAACTATTTTAGTTGTAGTTTCTTCACCTTTGACCTTAAACTCCTTTTGCTCTTCTCTAGACATATTCAAGTATATATCTTCTAATCCTTCTTCCAAAATATCGTCTATGCTTGCTGTTAAGCTATTACTTACCGAACCTTGACTCACTTGTTCTTGAGTTGAGACCTGATCATCGCCCTGAATATCGCTTTTTTTAACTGCTTCTGTTTCCTGAATTTTTTCAGGCATTTTTAAACCTTCTTTTTGTTCTTTATCTGAAGGTAATAATTCTGGTTTTGCTATTGTTTCAGAGCCTTGTTCTAAATTTTGTTTAATTTCTGACATATTTTTTTAAAAAGAAATATCACTTTATGACTTAAAGCTTATAATTATTATAGCATATTTCATAATTGGATGATATAATAAAGTTAAATCACAAATAACAAATTATAAATAACAAATAAATTCCAAATCACAAATAACAAAATTTTGAATTATTGAAATTTGAAATTTATCTGAAATTTGATACTTGGAATTTGTAATTTACACACTTATGGGTTTAATACAAAAAGTTATAAACAAAAATTTTACTTGGGTTAATATTACCAAACCAAATACTGGCTCTATAGAATATCTACGGCAGAATTATAAATTTCATCCTCTAGATTTAGAAGATTGTTCCAATCCAACTTTAAGAGCAAAATTAGATGAATATGATGATTATCTTTTTATAATTTTAAATTTCCCAGTTTTTAATAGAAAAACTCGGCGCATCTCCCTCTCAGAAATTGATATCTTTATAGGAGAAAACTATTTAATTACTCTTAGTGATGGAAATTTGACCCCTTTGAATGAAATTTTTGAAAGCTGTCAATTAAACAATAAAAATAAAGAAAAATATTTTAATGAAGATGTCACTTTTCTTCTCTATGAAATATTAAATTCTCTACAAAAATATTGCTTTCCTATTGTAGACCACGTTAGCCATGATTTAAGAGATATTGAAAAACAAATTTTTGATAATCGAGAAAAAGAAATGGTTAGAGAAATATTAATTATTAAAAGAAATATTGTTAATTATAGAAAAAGCATTCAATCCCATAAAAATGTAATTAGAAAATTAACTAAAATGAGTCATAAGGATTTTATGAAAAATGAACTAAATATTTATTTTGCAAGTATTCTTGATCAAACTAAAGAAATATGGGAAATTTTAGAAAATCTAAAAGAAAATATAGATGCTGTTCATAATACTAATGAATCATTAATATCATTTAAATTAAATCAGGTAATGAAAATGTTAACCTTGATTACAGTAATTTTATTACCAGCTACCCTTTTAGCTTCAATTTTTGGCATGAATTATTTAATTCCTTTCCAAAGTCAATCATTTGGATTTTGGTTTGCAATAGGAGTGATGGTAACTTTCATGATACTTTTAGGAGTCTTTTTTAAAAAGAAAAAATGGATGGATTAGTTTAGTTTGTAGTAAATAGTTAGTAGTTGGTAGGCAATTTAAAATTTAAACTTATGTTATATTTATATAACACCTTAACTAGGAAAAAAGAAGAATTTAAACCAATAAATCCACCAAAAGTAGGTCTATATTGTTGTGGTCCTACAGTTTATGATTATCAACATATTGGGAATATGAGAACTTATATTTTTGAAGATATTTTAAGAAGAACTTTAGAATATAATGACTATAAAGTTAAACATATCATGAATATTACTGATATTGGACATTTGGTTTCTGATGCCGACGAAGGTGAAGATAAAATGATGAAAGCTTTAAAAAGAGAAAGCAAAGGAGAGATGATTCATGAATCATCTCAACGAAAATCAATGGTGAAACTGGCTAATAAATATACTAAAGCTTTTCAAGAAGATTTAAAAAAGTTAAATATTAAATCGCCGAATAAATATACTAAAGCCACTAAGCATATTAAAGAACAGATTAAATTAGTTCAAACTCTTATTGATAAAGGATATACTTATGAAACCTCTGATGGTATATATTTTGATACTACTAAATATCCAGAATATGGAAAATTAGCTCTCTTAGATGGACAAGAACTTCAAGCTGGTAAAAGAATTGATCTAGGCGAAAAAAAAGACATTCATGATTTTGCTCTTTGGAAATTTTCTCAGCCTAATGAAAATAGGATTATGGAATGGTCAGCTTTTGGTCATAAAGGTTTTCCTGGTTGGCATGCTGAGTGTTCTGCTATGTCCCAAAAATATTTAGGTAAACATTTTGATATTCATTGTGGAGGTATTGATCACATTCCAGTCCACCATACAAATGAAAGAGCTCAAAATAATTGTGCTACTGGAATTGAAGAAAGTGTTAATCTCTGGATGCATGGTGAATTTTTAGTTTTAGATAAAGACAAAATGTCTAAATCAGCTGGTACTTTTATAACCCTACAAGATGCCATAAATAAAGAAATCAACCCTTTAGCTTATCGTTATTTTTGTTTAATGACTCATTATGGTAAAGCTTTGAGCTTTTCATGGTCAGCATTGGAATCGGCTCAAAATGGTTTAAATAATTTATATTCTGAAATAGAAAATTTGGGAAAGAAAAAGGGCATCTTAAACCCTGAATTCAAAGAAAAATTGTTAAATTCTATGAACGATGATTTAAATATGCCCCAAGTTTTAGCTTTAATTTCAGAAGTCTTAAAGTCAAACTTAAAAAATAAAGATAAGCTAACTACTATATTAGAGTTTGATAAGATACTTGGACTAAATCTAAATAAAATTAAAAAACAAAAATTAAATATTCCAACGAATATTAAAGATTTAGCCAAAAAAAGGCTAAAAGTCCGAGCAGAAAAAAATTGGACAGAGTCTGACAGATTAAGAGATGAAATTAATAAAGCCGGTTGGATTATTGAAGATACTGGGGATAGCTATATTTTGAAAAAGAAATAATGAATAAAAAAATTAACAAAAAAGATAACTTTTGGCTTTCTCTAGGAAAGCCTATTTTAGCTTTAGCTCCCATGGCAGGTATAACTGATTCTGCCTTTAGACAACTATGTCGAAAACATGGAGCTGATGTAGTTTATACAGAAATGGTCTCTGCTGATGGCCTACATTTTGATTCTCAAAAAACTTTAGGATTATTAAAATTTTCTCCGAAAGAAAAGCCTGTAGTTGTTCAATTGTTTGGTAAGGATCCAGAAAAATTTATTAAAGCTGCTCAAATAGTGACTAAATTAGGCTTTGATGGTATTGATATCAATTTTGGCTGTCCAGCTAAAAAAGTAGTTGGTCATGGCGGTGGAGTAACTTTAATGAGAGACTTAGATCTCTGCTATAATATTATTAAAAATGTTTGCGACCATACTCCTCTACCAGTTTCAATTAAAGTTCGGACTTCTATTAATAAATCCCCACAACTTAATAGTAAGTGTGGGGATAAAAAAGATGGTTCTGGAAAAGTATTGGCTTTAGAATTAGTTAAAAAAATTAAAGATTTACCAATTACTGCTATAATGGTCCATGGACGATCTTATGAAGAAAAATTTTCTGGAGAAATTAATTATGAAATGGTTAAAGAGATTAAAGAAAATTTTCCAGCAATTGTTTTAGCTAACGGTAATATTACCAATCCTAAAATAGCTCAAAAAACATTAGAATTAACCCAAGCCGATGGTCTAGGATTAGCCCGGGGTCTTTATGGCCAACCCTGGTTATTTGAAGATATAAAAAAATTCCTCAAAACTAAAAAATATAAAGAGAAAACTTGGACTCAAATTAAAAAAGTAGCTTTAGAACATGCTAAACTAAATTTTAAATTTAAAAAAAAGCATGGGATAATTGAAATGAGAAAACATTTACTCTTTTATTCTAAGGGTCAAAAACAAGCCAAAGAAATGAGAAAAGAATTAGTTAAAGTTGAAAACATTAAGCAAATAAAAAAAGTATTTCAAAAATACTAAATAATGGTATCGCCACGGAGAATCGAACTCCGGTTACCAGGATGAGAACCTGGCGTCCTAGCCACTAGACGATGGCGACACAGTAGCTTTGATATATTCTAATACTTTTTTCACTTTTTTTCAAGCTCCCTTTTTATATCTTTACCTTTCTCAACCTCTCCCTGTCCTTCGGACATCCCTCTCCTAGTCAGGAGAGGGACAAGAGAACTAAACGAGCAGATAGTCCCTTTCTCCTAATTCCTCCTGACTAGGGGGAAATGTCTCAAACAAAGTGAGAGACAAAGGGGGAAGAGAAAGGGAGATGGGGATGAGGTTGAAAGTTTAAATATAAAAACCCCTTCCGTGAAGAAAGGGTTTTTTATATTTAAACTAATTTTTCCTTAAAATACTTCTTTCCCAGTTTTATATTTTTTCTTACTTGATAGTATAATTACATCATCAAAATTATAACCTTTTCTGGTAAATGCTTTTTCAGTAAAAAACGGTCTTTTCTTACCACCTTCCATCAAATAAATCGTTGGCTTATCAGCATATTTAATTAATGTTCCGTTGGGATGAGTTTTAGTACTGGTTATTTCCTTTGTATCTACATACTCATCTAAATCCTGATTGCTAATATTTTTAATCATTTGCCACCGATAACCTAGTCCTAAAAATACTTCTTCGTTTTTAACCCAAGCCCTTTTACCATCTTCTTTAATTACATAAACTTTAGAACCTGAACCCTTAACTAAACTTCCTATTTTATATTGACTATCTAAATCTTTAGTTGTAAAAGACATTATATTTGACGTCTTACTCTTATTATACAGACTCTTATAAGCCTTTATTTTATAATAATAAGTCTTATTAGGGATTAAATTTTCTATTTTAGCTTCATGATTTTCTTTTTTATATGGAGAAACATATATTCTCTTACTTAATCTTTTGGCACTTGTCCCATAATAAATAACACCTTTGGCTATCAAATTTGTTTCCCATTTTATGGTTGCCGTTCTAGCTGTTATTAAATCATCGTTAGGACTAATTGGTTCTATGTCAGAAATATTTAAACTAGAACTGCCAGTAGCATGAATAGTTGTGCTTACCAATCTTTCTCTAAAATTTCCATCTTTATCTATGGCCTTTATTTTAAAATAATATTTCTCTCCAGATTTTAGTTTATATATAAGTTGAGTATGAAAATTATAATATTTTCTATAATATGATTTTTTAGTTAAACTATCGGGATTAGTACCATAATAAATAGTAGCTTTTGTTATCTCATCTGTTATCCACCTTAAAGCAACGGCACTATGAGTAGTCTGTAAAATCCTAGCTTCTTCAAAATCTGGTCTAATAGTATCTTCCATATCATCAGTAGAAAAGTTCATTATAAAAGTCTCTGTTGTTTCTCCAGATACTTCTATGGCTTTAATTTTATAATAATAAGTTTTGTCTTTTTCTAAACCAGTTAAAACTGTCTCGTGCCAACGGTCATAAAGACTATAACCCATAAATCGGTCTAAATTATTTTGATCTAAACCATAATAAATTTCTGCTCTAGTGTTAACATTCGTGCCCCATTTTAATCTAGCATTTCCGTTAATCATTTCGTATACCTCAATATTACTGAAATTAACATCAGCTTTAACAAAATTTATAGGTAAATAGGTAAAAATTACGCTTAAGATAGTTATGATTAATATTTTTTTTAACCTGTTAAATTTTTCTTTACTATTATTCATATATAATTATTTAATTGTTATTTAAGAAATTATTAACCTGTTTAAACAAAATTCTGAGAAAATTATTTAACAGGTCAAGTATTTTTATGTTATTTATATATTATGTATAGTATACCAAATAAACAGATAAAAGTCAAATAAAAAATTGAATTCAAATCAATAATCTGCTAGAATTGGACTATAATTATATGATAACAAATATAAATTTTAAATTAAAGTTAAAAAAAGTTATTCTTTTATTAGGGGATATATTTTGTCTTTATCTTTCTTTATTTTTAACTTTATTAATTAGATTTCAAACTAACTATAGTAAGCAATTATTTATTGAACATTTACCATATTTCAGTATAATATTTTTTGTATGGTTAATAATCATTTTCAGTTTTAGATCTTATGAAACCAATAAGCCTTTGGTTAAAAAATACAACTTATTCATAAATATTTTGAATATTTCAATTATAAATTTCTTCTTAAGTGTCCTCTATTTTTATATAATCCCTCAAAGCCTGATTTCCCCTAAAACTATCTTAATTATTAATATGTTAATCTTTGGAATTATTTTCTATGCTTGGCGTTCTCTGGCTAACAAAATACTTTATTCCCAAAAAATTAAAAAGAATTGTCTGGCTATTACCAATAATCATGATTTAATTAAAGAAATATTTAAAAAACCAGAATTAGAATTGAGTATAAAAGCTTGTGTTAATCTAGAAAGCAATATAATTTTTAGTAATTTAGAAACTATTGATTTAGATAAATTATTTGATTCTGTGAAAGATAATAAAATTCAAACTATAATCATTGATGATGATTTATTAATAAACAAAAATATTTCTCAAGAATTATTCAAATGTTTAGAACTAAGAGTAAACTTTATAAAAACCACCGAATTTTACGAAAGATTTTTAGGAAAAATATCAATAGAAAATATTGATCAAGTTTGGTTAATAAACAATTTTAATGAAAACGAAAAATGGACATTTGATTTAATTAAAAACTTTTTAGACAAAATATTTAGTTTAATATTTTTAATTCCTTCCTTAGTATTATTACCTCTAATAATGATTTTAATAAAGTTAGATTCTCGAGGTTCTGTATTTTTCACTCAAATTAGAACCGGTAAAAATAATAAAAAATTTCTAGCTATTAAATTAAGAACAATGAAAATTGATGCTGAAAAAAATGGACCGCAATGGGCTTCTAAAAATGATCCACGAGTTACTAGAATTGGTAAATTTTTGAGAAAAACAAGACTAGATGAAATACCTCAATTATTTAATATTTTTAGAGGAGACATGAGTTTAGTTGGTCCTCGACCAGAAAGACCAGAATTTATTGAGAATTTAAAAAAAGAAATTCCTTTTTATAAAGAACGCTTACTTGTTAAGCCTGGACTTAGTGGCTGGGCTCAAATTAATTATCCCTATGGCAATACAGTTCAAGATGCTTTGGAAAAACTTCAATATGACCTATATTACGTAAAAAATAGAACATTTATGTTAGACTTATCAATTATCCTTAAAACTCTTAATACTATTATTAGGGGTCATGGCATGTAGAGAAAAGTTGTAAGACTTAAGATATAAGCTATATATAAGCTATAAGTTAATAAAAGTATGGATAAAAAATTAAATATATTAATAACTGGTGGAGCAGGATTTATTGGAACTAATTTAACCAAAGCTTTATTAGAAAAAGATAATAAGATTTTTTGTATTGATAATTTAAACGATTATTATTCTCCTGAAATTAAAGAAAAAAATATTGAGCAATTCAAAGATAACTCCAGTTATCAATTTCAAAAAATAGATATTGAAAACCTAGACGATTTGAAAGCTATCTTTGCTGAAAATGATTTTGATGTAATCATTCATTTAGCTGCCCGAGCTGGAGTCCGAGCTTCTATTGAGAATCCTAGTAACTATATCCAGACTAATATTCACGGTACTTTAAATCTTTTAGAATGTATCAGAGATAAAGATATTAAAAAATTCATCTTTGCTTCATCATCCTCTGTTTATGGAAATATTAAAGAAACTCCTTTTAAAGAAACTCTGGATATTAATGCTCCACTAAGCCCCTATGCAGCCACTAAACTATCGACAGAGGCTATTTGTTATACTTATCATCATCTTTATAAGATTAAAATGGTAGGACTCCGTTTTTTTACTGTTTATGGTCCTCATAATCGACCAGATATGGCGGCTTATAAATTTACTGATGCTATTATTAATGATCAGACGATTGAAATGTATGGTGATGGCAATACTTCTCGAGATTATACTTATATAGATGATATTGT
>JAUVAE010000044.1 GCA_030591905.1 Candidatus Komeilibacteria bacterium | reverse complement strand
GGTTTTATTAGATGCTAGCTTAAAATTAATGCAAAATGAAATAATGTTTTTGAAATTGAAGGATTTATCAAATAATAAAAAGCATGTTTTAATTCAGCCTAATTTAGGAAATTATTCTTTAATTGAATCAGCTTCTAAGGAAAGAGAAATTATTAATAAAGGAGCTCAGTCTGTTAGAGAGAATTTATTGAAAATAAAAAGATTAATAAATTAATATTAAGCTATTAAGCAAGTTTTAAAATTAGCTATTAAATATCGAGGTACAACTTTTAATAATTATAAAGATGCTCATGGTCGCCAAGGAAATTTTATTAAAAGATTAAAAGTTTATGGCCAAGAAAATAGAGAATGTTTTAGCTGTCAGAAAGGAATAATTAAAAAGATTCGAGTAGCTGGTCGAGGAACTAGGTATTGTCCGAAGTGCCAGAAGTAAAATCCCTTACCTAATTTACAAATTAGGTGTGTGGATAAATTAAAAAAATAACTGAGTTGTTATATTTAACCCAGTTATTTATTAAAAATATTTATTTTAAAATTATTCATTAACATAAATATTGACAGTATAATCTTTATGATTACCAGCTTCATCAAACATTCGAATCGTTACATAGTTATTGCCTCCCTTAAAAAAAGGAATATATACTGGTGAATTTACTGGGAAAAAAGGTTGATCATTTATTTTAATATAAGATTGAGGAATAAACCCTCTTAAATAGTTTGAATAAGGTTGATAAGCAATTCCACTTGATTCATCTCGGCCATCAATTTCAAATCTTACTATTTCTCCTTTATTAATCTGGTTACTACTGTAATTAACAATCAATAAACTAGGTGGAGAGGTGTCTATTTTTATTCGGAAGTGATTTATTAAATCCATTTCATTTTTATCAGTTATTCTTCCTAAGTGGAAATAGTATATTCCATCTTCGTAAGTACGTAAGTTAATACTTGTATCCGTTATAATCCGTCCTCCCATTGGAGATGTAAAAGCATTTTGGTCTAATTTATACACAAATTTATTATATTTTGTATTCTGAGTCAACCAACTTAAATGAATATTATTATTACTATACCAAGTATATTGATTGGGATGGGTATGTGAATATATTAGTAAGTAATCTTGCTCATTATAAATACCTTCATTGTTAATTATTGTATAATAACCATCGTTTACTTTTCGTAAGACATTTGTGTTTAAACCATCGTTGGCTAAAATTTTTGTTTTTTCTCTGTCAAATTCAATAGTAGTTTCTCCAACCAAAAAGTTTTTAGATGGTTCAATTATTATGTCAGCTAATAATCCTGTATATCCGAAAAAACCAGGTGAAGGTATAATACAAGCAATAGATAATATTCCATTATGATTATCTATATTTTTTCTATAAATTTATCTTCATCGCAAATAGATCTACTATAAATAACATCACGGATTTGAATTTTTTGAGGATCGTATTTTAAGACAGACTCTATAGCATTTATTGCTTCACCGCCGGAGTTTATTTCAATAGATATAGTATGAGGAATACCATTATAGACGAGATCAAAGTCAGGCTTTAATGATATTGTAGAATTATAGATTATATATTTATTATTATTTATTTCAATCTTTGGGAAATTGCTTGATTCAAATATGAATTTATTTATTATAAATATTGTTAAACACGACGAGACAATAATAATCGCAATAAGTAAGTAATATTTTTTGTTTATAGAGATTTTTTTGACCCGTTTAAAATAATAGAACACTAACCCAGATAAAAGTATTGCAGTAAATAAAGATAATAATAGATTTATCAGAGAGAGGTTGTACTTATGGGAAATTATTATGCTACCAATGTATTTATTTTCGGGATTAAATAATTTGATTGATTTAAATAAATAGCGATTCCCTAAAATATTAATTCCTTTTATTTTTTCTGGTTCATCATTTGGGTTATAAGTTTCAGTATTGTAATAGGAATATAATAACTTTTTTATTTTTTCGTCTTTAAAAGTAGAGCCAACAATTCCTTTTTCATTACTATAAAATATAATATTATCGTTTTTATGTAATTTATTGTCTTTAAGGTATTGAGCATATTCATCATCTAATGATTGTCCAGAAAAAATTGCTCCTTCAATTTGGTTATTTTCTTTTATTAATTTTCCACCTACCATTAATAATGGTCTAGTTAATCCACCATCAAAAACTTTTATTTCTTCGTCTTTTACTAATTGTCTACCAAAAGAATTTATGATAAATACATTATCTCCTCTTTGTATAGAAGCCGGTATTCTAGTAATAGCTTCACCAAGTTTATCGGCAATTAACATTGTTTGAATATTGTTTTGTTTTATTTCTTCGCTTAGTTTGTTTAATAGGGAAGTAGCATCATGATTTGAAATAAATTTTTTAATATTTTCATTTTTAGAAATTTTTATACTATTTTCTAATAAATAATCAAGTTTTTCTACCAGCACTTTTTTTATAACAGAATGATGTTTCTCTATTTTATTAATAGTTCGTTCTTTGCTAATAAAATTATAAGCACAAAAAGAGATCGTTAAAATTAAAACAAATAGAATAATTAGATTTATTAAACATTTTTTACATAATTTTGATTTTTTAGAAAAAAATTTAGAAAATAACATTTTATTTTTGTTAATTAGTAATCTAAGTTTATTATATCAGAAAGTAATCAAAAAGTAAGTTAATTGAGTTAAGGGTGAATAATTTTTATTTAAATAAGCCCCCTATATCTAACATAGATATAGGGGTAAAAGATATAGTTGAAAATGTTTTAGACTATTATTAATAATAGTAATAGCCCTATAAATCCCAAAGAGGAGAATATAATTTTTAAGTTTTGTTTTTTAATTTTAATAAAGATATTTAATAAGAAAGCTAGACAAACTATTCCTAACAGTATTTGGTAATAAATAGCACTTAAACTAAATAATGGTTGGATAAATTTATTAGGATTATCTTTGATAAATAAATATTGATCTACCAAACTAGTTTGTAAAGGTTGAATGTTTTTCCAATCAATGTCGAATGAGCTAGATTCTCCAGCTTGATTCAATGTTTCTATGTTAGCTGGAACAAGAGGGTCTAAAATTTCTTCTTCTTGTTTTGAATCAATAATCATACTTCCGGTCCATTTGTTTTCGTCTTCTAGATTAAGATTTATTTGATGATCATTAAAGTTAACTTGAGCTGAAACAACATCTTCATCTAAATAAGCCACGGCTCGGACTATTTTTTCATCTTTAGCTTGAGGTTCGTCAATAGTTATTTCTGCTGAGATTAAATCTTCTACCACTTTATCTGCTTCTACCTCTCCTTCTATTTCACTAATAACTTCTTCTATTTCTACTTCAGAAGGAGTTTCAATATTAATTTTTGGAGGAATAATTTCTTGACTCTTAGGGGTGCCAAAGTATTGAGCCACTAGAGTTGTTTCTTTTTCTTTATAAAGGCCAGCGACTGTTCCCACTCCAATTTCAGTAAAATCAGTATCAATGATATTAGAATAGTGAGTAGCACTTTTAGTCCAAGCTTGAACTACACTTTCAGCACTAGAAAAGCCCATAGCTAAGTTTTCTCCACCAAAACGATGATTATATTGAACAGAGCTTAACCAATCTGCTAATCTTCGACCATCTAAACCAGTATGAGAGAAATATTGGTCAATTAGCATATCCTCAGCTTTATTATAAGCGGCTTGGTTGAGGTTCATATTTTCTATTAAAGCATTGATTCCTAAATTAGTTCTAATATTATTGGTTAAAACTATAATTTTTTGACTTTGCTGATAAAGAATATCAGGACTTAACCAAGCTGTTAAAGGTAAAATAACAATAAAAATAACAATTAAAAATTTAATTGCTATAGCACTTAATCCATAAACTAAAAGTCTTTCAGGTCTTAAGACATGAGGACGATAACTATTAGCTTCACAAGGGATAAAAGCATCCCTTAAGAGTCCTGACCCGAGCGGATTTCTACCTTTTTTTATTTCATCTCCATCACTCATACCATCTTTATCAGTATCAGGGTCTAGGGGATCAGTATCATAAACATGAAACTCTTGAAAGTCTCCTACTCCGTCATGATCAGTATCGGGATCTAAAGGATCAGTGCCTAATCTTTTTTCTTGAGTATCGCTTAAACCATCAGCATCTGAATCTTTATATTTCTTTTTAAATAATTTCATAATTTTACCCTGTTAAATAAGATTTATCTTATTGTTTGTTTGAAAATTTAATAAGCTAAATCTTAATTTTAAATTTATTAGATGCCCTATAAAATATTTCTTCTAATTTATATATAAAATATGTCTATAATATATAAATTGGATTTAAAATTATTTAACAGGGTGAATTTAATATAATAATATAGCAAAAAAACAATAGTATTTCAAGCTTTATATCTTCATTATAACAGATATATTATTTTTTAGACATTGAGAAATAGTATTAATCTAAACTTAAAACAAAAAACCCGCTCCCCACTTTTTTAAATATAAAAAAGGATAGAAGCAATTAAAATTAAATGTTAAACTATTAATAATTAACAATTAATAAAAAATTATGACCATTGAAGAAAAAATGAAAAAAATAAAAAATTATTTTGAAAATTTTATTGATAAGAGGCTTATTAAAGACATACTTTTAATAAAAGAAGAAAATGCTTCTAAATTTGCCTACCCTTATCTAATATTAGCTTCTGCTTTAATTGATACAATGGGAGGGATTGAAGAAGGTTTTAGAAATAGTGAATCTGGTCTAAGGTCTAAAAAATTTATGGAAAATTGGATGAGTAAAATAAAGCCATTATATAAGAATAACGATGTTAAAGAATTGTTTTATAACTCATTAAGAAGTGGTGTTATTCATCAGGCAAGTGTTGGAAAAGGGTTCATTGCAAATTCAAGTGAAGAATTGAAAGAAAAACACCTACATTTAATTGAAAATGAAGATAAAATATTATTTCATACAATTGTTTTTGCAGAGGATGTTATTAAATCTTGTGATTTATTTAAAGAAAATATTTTAAACAATAAAGACACTGAATCTATTGAAAAAATTTATAACAATATATTTTCAATGTTTGATGATAATAGAAATAATAGATATGAACAAAATTTGATTAACTTAAAACTTTTTTTAAAAGAGGAAAATAGAATATATAACTCAACTAAATACAAAGAAATACCACAACCCTCTGAACCACCAGATGTAAATAATTGTTAAAATAGTACATATACCACAAGAATGAATACCTCACTTTCAACAATTTCAATTCTAACGTTCTTTACTAAAATAATAAATTATTACAACAAATTTTAAACAAAAAACCCGCTTTTAAATAGGCGGGTTTTTTTATTTCTAAATAAGTATTATTACAGTATTAACTTTGTGGTATTAATTCAGTTTCCCAAAGAACATCAGTAAATGCACTCCAGGGAAACATACCCCAAAGACTTACAGTGTTATCATCGTATGCAAAGTTAAGTAGCCAAATTTTTGCTCCTGTTTGACCATCGTATTCACCACTTGTGTAAGCATAGTAAATGAAATCACTTATACCTTGTATGGATAGATATCCAGAATCGTCAGCGGTTCCAGATCCAAGAATAACATGGCCTGTATTGTGTCCCGCTTCATCATAACTAATCAATGTATAGTTTTTACCATTCTCTAAACCTTGACCTTCAAATAAAAAATATTCATCATAATAAAATGTTCCATTTGCTCCATCAGGGATAACAGTCCAAGAGGAATCTTTCGCAACTAATTCAAGTTGATTTGGGTATATATATTCTGTTTCATAAATCAGTTCATCTTCAAATAGATATTCATCGGGATTCCAGGCATTAAAACAATCTCCTGTCATATCATCTGTTAGGACTAACCAAATTTTTGCTCCACTTACACCTTCATAATCTCCACCAAATCCATAAGGATAATCATTAATTACTACTTCAGGCATTGCTCCAGCAATATGGACATT
>JAUVAE010000092.1 GCA_030591905.1 Candidatus Komeilibacteria bacterium | reverse complement strand
CTCCCTCTGGCTTTCCAGTGCCATTTGGTCCCATCACTAACCAAAATAAACCATGATTAACATGACCGCCACCGTTATTTACCACGGCCACTCTAATATCTTCTGGAATTGCGTCTATATCTTTCAAAATATCTTCTGCGGTTTTCTCAAATAATTCATCATATCCTTCTAAAGTAGCATTAAACTTGGTTGTATAAGCCGCATGATGCTTGTCATGATGGATTATCATTGTTTTCTTGTCAATATATGGCTCCAATGCATCATAACTATATGGCAAATCTGGTGTTGTAAATTCTTTTTTCATATTTAAATTACTAATAATTAATTAATATAACTATTACTTATTATAAAAGTTAGTTCAAATCGCTCATTTCATTTTTATTTTCAACGCCGCTCTAACTGTTTCCAAAGCTAATAAAGCACACTTTCTTCTAGCTGGCGTTATTGGGGCCTGCATCTCCTTTAGAAAATCTTTATCTGTATATTTTTTCATTTGAGCTAAAGACATCCCTTTGATTGCTTCTGTCAGAATAGAACCACCAGCTCTAGAAACACTACAACCAGCCCCGTGAAATTTAATATCTTCAATCTTTCCAGCTTTACTAAGCTTAATATCCATGGTCATCTCGTCACCACAAAGAGGATTTTTTTTATTGGCCTGAGCGTTGGCATTTTTAATCTTTCCGAAATTACGTGGATTTTTGTAATGGTCTAAGATTATTTCACGATACATGTCAAAAGTCATAATTTTTTGAATGGATAATTTTTAGTTTTAAAAAAGATATAATAAAAGTCTTTATAATATAATCCTTGGATCATCATACCAAATAAAAGACCGTAAGCGACAGGATTATAAAATTCTAGATAATATAAAATAAATAAACCTATTGCTGAAAAAATCCAATGATGTAACCATAAAGTATAATTACCAATTTTCCATCTTAACGAAAATAATCTACCATCATCCCCTTCCTTATTACCAGACGTATACCTAGCAATATAAAAACCAACCACTCCAAATAGAAAAAATTGAATTATCCAAGTATACATATTATTTAAATATCTTTTTTACTTTTTTCAGAGCTCTAACTAATTTATAAATATCTTCTTCGGTATTATAGAGATAAAAACTAGCTCTAGTGGTTGCTTCTATGCCTAGACTTTGATGAAGTGGCTGAGCGCAATGATGACCAGCCCTAATAGCTATATTTTGTTCATCTAGCATGGTTGCCATATCATGAGGATGGACGCCATTAAGAACGAATGAAAATACCGCCCCTCTATCTTTATTGTCGCTTGGTCCCATTATTTTTAATCCCTCTACTTTAGATAATTCTCTTAAAGCTATTTTTGTAATTTTTTGTTCATGCTTAAATATATTTTTCATACCAACCGAACTAAGATAATCTATAGCTGCCCCAAATCCAATCACCCCTTCAATGTTAGGTGTTCCCGCTTCAAACTTAAATGGTATTTCATTCCACTCAGCATCCTGATGAGTAACATTTGCTATCATTCCACCACCAACTAAAAAAGGATTCATACTTTCTAATATCTCTTCTTTAGCATATAAAATTCCTACTCCACTTGGAGCTAACATTTTATGTGGTGAAAAAGCATAAAAATCAGCATCCAAATCCTGGAGATCAACCGGGAAATGTGGCACTGCCTGTGCGCCATCGACCATTACTTTAATTTTCTTTTTATGTGCCTTAGCTATGATTTTCTTAACAGGATTAATGGTGCCAAGCACGTTGGACATATGCGCGATAGCTAGTAACTTAACCTTACTAGATAATAAACTATCTAACTTATTTAAATCTAATCGTCCATTCTTCTTAACTGGCACATATTTGATAATGGCTTTTTTTCTCTTAGCTAGCTCTCGCCACGGTAATAGGTTGGCATGATGTTCCATCTCAGTTACTAATATAATATCTCCTTTTTTAATATTATCCATCCCCCAGGTAAATGCTAAAAGGTTAATACTTTCGGTAGTATTTTTTGTAAATATAATTTGTTTTTCACTACTAGCGTTTATAAATTTAGCAACTTTTTCTCTAGTCTGTTCATATAGCTCCGAAGACTGCTCCGAGAGTTTATAAATGCCACGATGGACATTAGCATAGTGCTTTTCATATACCTCTTTAACGGCATCAATAACCACTTTTGGTTTTTGAGTAGATGCACCAGAATCTAAAAATACTAACCCTTTATTATTTTTAAAAATTGGAAAATCTTTTTTTATGGCTGTTGTAATTTTTTTCATAGTTTTTATTTGTTCGCCTAAGTTACTCATTAATATCCTTCTTGACAGTAATAAATTAATATGTTAATTTTATCAATCAAATCAAAATCGTACAATATTAATTACTAAAATGGAGGTAGTTGATGAGTGGTCATTGTTCTATACACGGTTGTTTCTTCGATGGTAATTATTGTCCCTATTGCCGTCAAGAAGGCAGACACTTAATGGAGGATAAAGCTAAAGTGGATGCTATGCGCAGTCCAGGTAGCGCCTGTCCCGTCCATGGAAATTTCTTCGACGGGAAAGAATGCCCTTATTGTCGCCAAGAGCGTGAAAAAATTAAAAAGTGCCTACAAAAATAATTATCCTTAAGCGTTCTATTAAAAGAACGCTTTTTTTATCAATCCTTTTCATAATTAATTCCACTTGGCAATTTATCAAATATTGGCTTAAAAAATCCATTAATTATCATTTTCTTAGCTTGAGATTTACTAACTCCACGACTTGTCAGATAAAATAACTGCTCTTCATTAATTTTGCCAGTTGTTGAACCATGAGATGCTTTTACATCGTTTGCCTCTATTTCAAGATTCGGAACAGATACTCCCATACCCTGATCTAATAGTAATATATTATCAGTAAAATAGGAATTAGTTCCTTGGGCTTTTTTATCAATCTTTATTAAACCAACAAATTTTCCAATACTCTTATTTTGATAAACACCTTTTATTAATATATTTCCTGTCGTATTTTTGACCTGGTGATTCATTGTAACATCAAAAGCATGTCTATTATTTGCACGACCCTGAAATGCATAATATACATTTGCCTTGGCACCAGTGCCAATTAATTCTACTAATATCTTTGCATCCATTTTCTTAATATTATGAATATAATTAATAATAGTAAAATTTGCTTTAGCCTCAATTTTAACTTTTATACTTGCTGGATTATTTTTTAAAATTAATATTGATTTTACTCCTTTTCTAACCATAATATTAAAATCCTTGGATTTATTATTATCCTTTACTAAATCATATATTTTATTTTTTGATATAATAATTTTTTTCATAATGCTTTTAAAATTATCTTGTCATCACGAGAAATAAAATGATGAAGTGATCTCATGAGATTGCTTCGCTTTCGCTCGCAATGACAAGATTGTTAT
>JAUVAE010000012.1 GCA_030591905.1 Candidatus Komeilibacteria bacterium | reverse complement strand
GAAGAACAAGAAAGTGTCAATAAAGAACTTATTAATATATCTAAAGTTCATGAGATTGGACTAGTTGCTACTAATGATGTTCATTATCTTCATCCAGAAGATGCTGAGGCTCAAGATATTTTATTATGTTTGCAAAGTAAGAAAAAAATAAGCGATCAAGATAGAATGAATTTAATGGATTTTGATTTATCTTTTCGTCCACCCGATAAAATGATAGAAGATTTTGCTAGTGTTCCAGAAGCAATTAAAAATACGGAAAAAATTGCTAGCATGTGTAATGTTGAGATTGAATTAGGCAAGGTATCTCTCCCCCATTTTAAATTACCAAACAATGAAAATCCAGATTCTTATTTAAAACAATTATGTCAGAAAGGATTGGAAAAAAGATATCCAGATTGTTTTGGATTAGTATCAAAGAAATCATGTGATAAAGAAAAGTTAGAAGAGATAAATCAGAGATTAGAATATGAACTAGGTGTCATAGAGAAAACTGGTTATACTTCTTATTTTTTAATAGTTCAAGATTTTGTAAATTGGGCCAAAGAAAATGCTATAGTCGTTGGTCCTGGTCGGGGAAGTGCAGCTGGTTCCATGGTTTCTTATTTGATTAATGTTACTGATGTTGATCCTTTAAAGTATAATTTGATTTTTGAAAGGTTTTTAAATCCAGAAAGAATTTCTATGCCTGATATTGATATAGATTTTGCTGACACTGGGAGATCAAAAATTATTAAGTATGTAGAAAATAAATATGGTCATGATCATGTTGCTCAGATTATCACTTTTGGAACTATGGCAGCTAAAGCAGCTATTAGAGATGTTGGTCGAGCATTAGGTCTGGGTTATGGTTATTGTGATCGGATTGCTAAAATGATTCCTATGTTTTTTAGTTTAGAAGATGCTATAAATGCCTCACCAGAACTTAAAGATGCTTATCAACACGATCCAGAAGCAAAGCAATTAATAGATTTTGCAAAAAAATTAGAAGGAGTTGCCAGACATCATTCTACTCATGCTTGTGGGGTATTAATTTCTAAGGAAAAATTAGTAGAAACTGTTCCTCTTCAATATGCCTCTTCCAGCGATCAAACAATTATATCTCAATATTCACTTCATCCCATTGAAGATTTAGGTTTATTAAAAATGGATTTTTTAGGGTTGAAAAATTTAACAATTTTAGAAAATGTTATTAAAATTATTGAAAAAATTCATCAGCAAGAAATTGGTTTAGAAGATGTTAATTTAGAAGATAAAAAAACTTTCAAATTATTACAAAAAGGACAGACTACTGGCGTTTTTCAATTAGAATCATCAGGAATGAAAAAATGGTTAGTAAAATTAAAGCCCAATAGATTTGAAGATATTATTGCCATGGTGGCTTTATATCGTCCGGGACCAATGGAATTTATTCCAGATTTTATTAATGGTAAGCAAAAAAGAAAAAAAATTACTTATGATGATCCCAGATTAAAACCTATTTTAGAAGATACTTATGGCATTGCTGTTTATCAGGAACAAATTATGGAGATAGCTAGGCAATTGGCTGGTTTTTCTTATAGTGAGGCTGATATTTTAAGAAAGGCAGTTGGTAAAAAGATTAGGAAGTTATTGGATGAGCAGAAAGACAAATTGATTGACGGGATGGTAAACAATGGTTTATCTAATGATAATGCTAGAAAAATTTGGCAAACAATTGAACCCTTTGCTTCTTATGGTTTTAATAAAGCCCATGCTACTTGTTATGCCTTAATTGCTTTTCAAACAGCTTATTTCAAAGCCAATTATCCTACTGAATTCATGACCGCCCTTTTAACTGCTGATCAAGATGATATAGACAAGGTTGCTATTCGAATTAGAGAAGCTAATCAAATGGGAATAAAAGTTTTACCACCGAATATAAATAAAAGTTTTTCTACTTTTACTGTTCTAGCAAAAGAATTAAAGCGAGGTTATAAAAAAATAAGATTTGGATTAAATGCTATTAAAAATGTTGGTAATAATATTGTTAGAGCAATTATTGAAGAGCGAAAAGAAAATGGTGATTTTAAAAATATAGAAGATTTTTTAATGAGAGTCCAAGATAAGGATCTTAATAGAAAATCATTAGAAAGTTTGATTAAATCGGGAACAATGAATGGTTTTGGTGATATCAATGTCCTTTTGAAAAACATAGATAAATTATTAGAATTTAATAGGTATCAGAAAAAAGAAAAATTAGATGGGCAATCAAGTATATTTTCTAAAATGGTTTCTGGAAAAAGTTTTTCGATTAAATTAGAAAAATGTTCTAATGTTGATCCTAAGGAAAAATTGACTTGGGAGAAAGAAATGTTGGGACTCTATATTACAGATCATCCTTTTAAAAATTTGCAGAAAAAATTATCTAAAAAAATAAAACCAATTGCCGAAGTTAAAGCAGATAAATTAACCAAAGATATTAGTATTGGTGGAATTATTGATACTATTCAGAAGATAGTTACTAAAAATAATGAAAATATGATGTTTGCTCGATTAGAAGATAGCACAGATAGTATAGAGATAGTCGTATTTCCTAAAATTTTTAGACAATTTGAAGCTATATTACAGAAAGAAAATATGATAATCGTTAATGGTCGTTTAAATCATAAAGATGGTCAGCCAAAATTATTAGTGGAAGATATTAAGACTTTAGATGCATTTATTAAACGTTCAAAGAATAAAGACCTTCCTTTAATTATTAAATTAGAAAATAAACCATCTATTGAACAGATTAATAGATTAAAAGATGTATTAAAACAAAATCCTGGAACATCGGCAGTATATTTTTATATTAAAAAAGGAAAAAAATTTAATAAAATTAAAATAAATATTTCAGTAGATAATTCAGAAGAGTTGCAAAAAAGTATCGCGGAAATATTGGATTCTAATTAGATAGTGTATTATAATTGAAATATATTAAATAAAGATAAATCCCCACACCTATATTAAATTAAGAATAAAATAAATTGTTGGGGTTTTACAATAAGTTATTTTAAAATTTAAACACCAAATTCAATTTAAAAGTGATTTAGGTGTGGGGATAAATATATGATACAAAAAGAGACTAGAGCAAGTTCAGTGAACTTTACTTATAAAAAAATAGTTACTTTATTTATTATTGCTACAATTATATTAGTAGGAGTGATTTTAT
This sequence comes from Candidatus Komeilibacteria bacterium, assembly GCA_030591905.1. Classification (GTDB taxonomy): domain Bacteria; phylum Patescibacteriota; class Patescibacteriia; order UBA1558; family S5-K13; genus JAIOTH01. The sequence continues at coordinate 7,735 of JAUVAE010000012.1, read as the reverse complement.
ATTTTTCATTAGCTAAGGCTAAAATTAATTTAAAAATTAAAAGTCAGCCTGCTAAAATTAACTTTACAACTCAAGTAAAAGAAGATGTAGAAAATAATAATTATTTAGAAACAAATGTATTGGAAGGTCGTATTTTAGAATTAGTTATAGAGAAGACTAGAGAATTTACAATGCCAGGACAGGAATCCCCAGCAGATAAATATGGGGGTATAATGATTATTTACAATGAGAAATCAGAAGATCAACCATTAATAAAAAGAACCCGATTTGAATCTGCTAGTGGTAATATATTTAGAATACAAGAAGCAATTAATATACCAGCTGGCCAATTTGTAGAAGCCTATGTAATAGCTGAGGAAGTTGGAGAAGAATATAAAGAATTATCAGGCAAGTTTACTATACCAGGATTTAAAAATGAGTATTCTCGGACTAGGGTTTATGGGGAATTAAAAGAAGCAATGGAAAAGAAAAGTATTGTATCATATATAATAAGTCAGGAAGATCTTCATAATGCTAATAATGAAATTATCTCAGGATTAAAGAAAGATGCCTTACATAAGTTAAAAGAATTATTAGTAGATGGTGAAGAATTAGATGAGGCATCAATGACTACGGAAGTTATGTCATATGATTCAAATCAAGATGTGGGAGATGAATCTAGAAGTTTTGAATATACAGTAAAATTAAAAGTAGTTGGTATTATTTTTGACAGAGCCGAATTATTAAGTCTAGCCCAAAGTTTTATCGATGATCAGTTGAGTAATGCTCAAGAGTTAATTGATTATAATAATGAGAGTTTAAAATATAGTATTAATAATTATGTAAGTGCAGAGAAAAACGCTACTTTAGATGTAGAATTATCTGCTCATGTAATTCAGTCCTCTAATTCAGAAACTTTTAATAAAAATAGATTAAAAGGTTTAACTCAACAAGAAATAATAGAATATTTTAGTGAACAACCAGCTATTGAGAGTATTGAGGTTATTTTCTTCCCTTTTTGGGTAAAGAAGGCTCCTCAAATGTCAAATCATATAGAAATGATTATTAGTAATGAATAATTTATCGTGTTAAATTATCGTTTTACGATACTATTTAACATGATTGACATTTTAAGCTAAAGTATTATTATAAATATAAGGTGATTGATTGGCTTACAAAACCAATATTCGTTAAGAATGATTTTATATCCTAAGCCTTAAACAATTTGAGAGTGCTCTAACTTATTTATTATAAGTTTAGGGAATTCAGGTGGAACCACGGAATAAATCTTTCGTCCTGTAATTGCTAATTTTTTAGTAATTAGATGATGAGAGATTTTTTTGTATAGAATTATCAGACCACCTCTGTCTCTCCTCCTCACCCCAGTACAAAAGCTTCGCTTTATACGGGGCAAGTCTAAAGAGGAGACATAAGTTCGTATAATTTTATAAATTTTTAATTTTTAATTAACAAATATATGAGTAAAGATTTAGAAATGAAACGTCATTCCTTAGCCCATTTAATGGCAGCAGCAGTTTTAAGATTATATCCGCATGCTAAATTTGGAATTGGGCCGGTTATTGAGAATGGATTTTATTATGATATCGATTTAGGAGATACTACTCTATCTTTAGAAGATTTACCAAAAATTCAGAAATTAATGAAAGAAATGATTAAAGAAAAACTTATTTTTGAAAAGCAAGAAGCTTCTTTAGACGAAGCTGCAAAAGTTTTTAAAGCCAAAGGACAAGAGTATAAAGTAGAATTATTGAAGGATTTAAAAGAGAAAGGCACTACCCTTCTAGATGAAGTTGAATCCTTCTCCGCTAAAATTTCGAAGGACAAGGTTTCTATTTATACCACCGGTAGTTTTACAGATTTATGTCGAGGTCCTCATGTAGAAGATTCTAAAAAATTGAAATCTGTGGCTTTTAAATTAAATAAATTAGCTGGAGCTTATTGGCGAGGTGATGAAAATAATAAAATGTTGACTCGGATTTATGCAGTCGCCTTTGAGAACAAAGAAGATTTGAAAAAGTATTTAGAAAATTTAGCTGAAGCTGAAAAAAGAGATCATCGTAAATTAGGAAAAGAATTAGATCTTTTTGTGTTTTCAGAATTAATTGGGCCCGGCTTACCAGTTTACACACCCAAAGGCACAATTATTAGAAATGAAATAGTTGAATATTCTAGGGAATTGCAAAAAAAAGTTGGTTATCAAGAAGTTTATACCCCCAATATTAATAAAGCTGAGTTATTTAAAGTTTCTGGTCATTATGATAAATACAAGGATGATATGTTGGAAGTTAAATCTCATTACACTAAAGAAGGATATTATCTGAAGCCGATGAATTGTCCTCACCATACTCAAGTTTATGCATCTCAAAAAAGGAGCTATCGAGATTTACCAATTAGATATAATGACTTTGCTAATCTTTATCGAGATGAAAAACCAGGAGAATTAAGTGGACTTACTAGATTAAGATGTTTTTCTCAGGATGATGGACATTCTTTTTGCAGAGAGAGTCAAATCAAAGATGAATTTTTAAGTCTATTGAAAATTGTTAATGAGTCTATGGAGACTTATGGAATGGAATATAGAATTAGATTAGCGTTATGGGATCCAAAGCATCCAGAAAAATATCTAGGAGAGGCCAAGGTTTGGGAAAAATCTCAAAAAATGTTGGAAGAACTTTTGGTTGAGAATAAAATTAAATATGAAGTAGAAGTAGGTGAAGCAGCTCTTTATGGACCAAAGATGGATTTAGTAGCTACAGATTCTTTAGGAAGAGAATTTCAACTTTCTACTATTCAATTAGATTTAATTACTCCAGGAAGATTTAAACTAACTTATGTTGATGAAAAAGGAGCAGAAAAAACTCCGGTAATGATTCATCGGGCTATTATTGGTTCTCCAGAAAGACTAATGGGTATTTTGATTGAACATTATGCGGGAGCATTCCCATTATGGCTCTCCCCTATTCAAGTCAAGATTATTTCTGTGGGTGGAGATCATATAAAGTATTGTCATCAATTAGCTCAGGAATTTAGAAATAATGAGATTAGAGTTGAAATTGATGACGCTAATGAAACAGTAGGTAATAAGATTAGAAAAGCTGTTAAAGAAAGAACTCCTTATATGTTAGTAATTGGTGATAAAGAGATTAATTCAGATAAATTAGCAGTGCGAGTGCGAGGTAGTGAGAAAGTACAAAATATTAAGAAAGATAAGTTTATTGAGAATATAAAGAATATTATTAAGAGTAGAAATTTGAAATTGTAGAGACGCAAGGCATTGCGTCTGTACGAATTATGTATAATGTATTATGAATTAAGGAAATAAAAAAGCCACCATTGTTATTTAACGCCGGTGATTTTTGTTTATTCCTATTTTTCTATATGCTCTTCAGGCACTCCATTTTTTCTTTGTTCTGCTATTCTTAGATGTTTATTTTTTTCAAAGTCTGGCGGTGTTTGAATTGGACCATAGTTTTTATAGTAAATACCCCTGTTTTTAGTTTTTTTTTCATCTTCTTCAATTTTTTTGTGTATGGAGTAAGAATCAAAAAGAAGGATTATATAAAAAACTATAATGATGCCAATTATCCAAAATATAACTTCCATTATTCCTCCCTTTTAATTTCTTGTTATTACTTAAACCTTAGGTTTTATGGTGGTTTTTGTCAACCGAGTCAGACTCGGTCAACTTGTTTATGGACTTTTTAGGGAATTGTAGGTATATTGAAGATTAGTTGAAAGTTAAAAGTTTCAAGTTAAAAGTCAAAAACAACTATGAAATACTATCTAAAATACTTCGGATGCATGATGAATCAAGCTGATGCCGAGAAATTAGCTAGTGTTTTTAATTCAAGTGGATTTGAAAAAGTTGCCCAAATGGAAAAAGCAGATATTATTACTCTGCTCTCTTGTAGTGTTCGCCAAAGTGCAATTGATCGAGCTTATGGAGCCTTTCATCAGAAGAAATTAAAAAAGAATGTGATTAAAATTCTAACTGGTTGTGTTTTGGATAAAGACGTCCAAAAACTTCAAGATCGCTTTGATATTATTATTGATATTACTAAAATTAAAGAATTACCAAGATTAATAAAAAAACATCAACAACATTATCATTATTGCCCAGGAACTAATAAATATTTAGAAATAGATTCGCAATCTGAAAATACGTGGGAGAAATTAATTCCTATTTCTAATGGTTGTAATCAATTTTGTACTTATTGTGCTGTACCATATACTCGGGGCCGAGAAATTAATCGTTCAGCTCGGAAGATATTAAAAGAGGTTCAAAATTTAAGTAGTGATGTTCAAAAAATTACCTTATTAGGTCAAACAGTTAACTCTTATCTTAATTCTGATCAGAAATCAAAAATTCACCCTGTTAAATCCTGCGGGGCAGGAATTTCACCTTCAGTGAAATTATTTAACAGGGTAAAAAATTTCGCAGACTTATTAGAACAAATAGCAATTTTAAAACCTCAGACTTGGATTACTTTTCTTTCTCCTTATCCCACTAAATTTAGTTTAAAGTTAATTAAAGTAATTGCTAAATATGACAATATTTCCAAGCATATTCATTTACCATTACAATCTGGGAGCGATAAAATCTTAAAGTTAATGAATCGGAAGTATAATATGAAGCAATTTTATAAGATTGTTGATCAAATTTATAAATATATTCCTGAAGCTAATTTAACTACTGATATTATTCTTGGCTTTCCCGGAGAAAAAAAAGAAGACTTTCAAGAATCATTGAAAGCTGTTCAAAAATGCAAATTCACAGCAATTTTTACCGGGCTCTACTCTCCTCGTCCAGGAACAGTTTCAGACAAGATTTATGAAGATGAAATTTCTCAAAAAGAAAAAAGAGCTCGAGATGAAAAAATTACCAAGACAGTTGCTCAGATATCAGCTCAGAAAAATAAGAGATTTATTGGAAGTCGGCACAAGGTTTTAGTGCAGAACATTAAAGGTAATATTGCTATAGCTAAAACTAAAAATAACGAAGCTGTACGAGTTAAAAATGTTTCTGCAGAAGATTTGGGCAAGCCCAGCACCATTTTGGATAAAAAGGTGCTGGGTAAATTTATAAACGTTAAAATTACCAAGGCTTTAGACTGGAGTATGGAGGCTGAAAAAGTTAAAAATAAATTAATAGTAGTTTTAGGTCCCACAGCTTGTGGAAAAACTAAAATTGGAGTTGCTATTGCTAAAAAGTTTGATGGTGAAATAATTTCTGCAGATTCTCGACAGATCTATAAAGACATGGATATTGGTACTGGTAAGGACCTGGGAGATTATCAAGGAGTTCCTTATCATTTAATAGATATTGCTAAACCCAGGGAACAGATTACTTTAAAAGATTGGCAAAAATTAGCTTGGCAAAAAATTGAAGATTTAAATATGAACAATAAATTACCATTATTAGTTGGTGGTACTGGTTTATATTTAAATTCAATTATTGATGGCTATGTTTTAGAAGATATGAAATTTAATAAGAAATTAAGAGCCCAGTTGAATAAATCTTCATTAAAAGTATTAATCAATAAATTAAAGAAATTAGATTTTCAGGCTTTTAAAAAAATTGATCTGAATAATCCCCGGAGAATAATTCGAGCTATTGAAATTGCTAAAACAGGCAATTCTATTACTAAGATGAAAACTAAAAAACCAGATTTAGATATTTTAGTTTTAGGAATTAAGTTTGATAAAGATGTAATTTATAATAGAATTGATAAGCGTTTAAAACATCGGATAGAAAAGGAAGCAATGGTTCTCGAAGTACGAAAATTACGTCAAAAAGGGGTCTCTTGGAAGCGTTTAGATGACTTTGGATTAGAATATCGTTGGGTAGCAAAATATCTGCGGAAACAGATAAATAAAGAAGAATTATTCAATAATCTTTCTAATGCTATTCATCATTTTGCTAAAATACAATTGACTTGGTTTAAGAAGCGGAAAGATATTGTGTGGGTTAAAAATACCCAGGAAGCTGAGAAATTGGTTAAAAAGTTTTTAGAATAGTTAGTGAATTTTAAAATTTAGTTTGACATTTTTATTGAGCTATGTATACTTAAGAAAAATACTATGAATAATAGTTTTTTTTTGGGCAAATTTAAAATAAAAAAATAAAAGGAGGACAAAGTGAAAAATTTAATTTCAATGCGAGATTTGTCAAAAGAAGAAATTCTATATCTTTTGAAGCTTGCTTCTCAAATCGAAAAAGGTGAAGTTAATCCTGATATGCAAAGAAGATTGGCAGCACTACTTTTTTTTGAGCCATCCACTAGAACCATGTTTTCTTTCGATACCGCTATGAAGCGGATGAATGGCAATACTATTGTCATGAGTGGAACTAAAGATACTTCTGCTAAAAAAGGAGAATCATTTGCTGATACTTTGCAGACCATTGCTCAATATACTGACATCATCATTATGCGTAGTCCGATTGAAGGAGCAGCTCGCTATGCTTCAGAAGTAGTAGGTATTCCAGTAGTAAATGCTGGCGATGGAGCTAATCAACACCCTACTCAGGCTTTATTGGATTTATATTCTATTCAAAAAACTCAAGGGACTTTGGAAAACTTGAAGATTGGAATTGCTGGGGATCTGCGCTTTGGTCGAACTGTTCACTCTTTAGTTCAAGCTATGTCTTTGTTTGGTGCTAAGTTTAAATTTTTTTCACCTACTTTTTTAAGCATTCCAAAAAACATCAAAGAATTTTTACATGAGAAAAAAATTCGTTTTAATGAGTTTGATGAGGATATGGATATTAAGATACTTAGCGAATTAGACATTCTCTATGTAACTAGAATTCAGAAAGAACGATTTGCTTCTCCGGAAGACTATGAAAAAGTCAAAGGATCTTATTGTTTGACTAAAGAAATGTTAAGCCATGTTAAGCCTAATTTAAAAGTCCTTCATCCTCTTCCTCGAGTAGATGAACTATCAAGCGATGTTGACGATACTAAGTATGCTTACTATTTTCAGCAAGCTCAGAATGGAGTTTATATGCGACAAGCAATTATTACTATTTTACTGGGAGGCGTATAATGGGAAAAAAAGCAATAAATCCTATAAAGAACGGAACAGTTATTGATCATATTCCAGCCGGCAAAGGAAAAAATGTGTGGGAGATGCTTAATTTACCTTCATCAGAAGAAAAGATGTTTTTAGGGAAAAATTTAAGTAGTGAGAAACTGGGTAAAAAAGACATGCTTATGTTTGAAAACTTGGAATTAAGCTTAAAACAATTAAATGTTATTGCTCTAATTGCTTTTGGTGCGACTATTTCTATTATTAAAGACGGAGAAATAACAAGGAAAGATCAGGTTATTCTTCCTGAACTTGTAGAAAAAGTTATAACCTGTCCAAACCCAAAATGCATCACCAATGAAGAAGATGTTGCTACAAAATTTGAAGTTTTAGAAAATGGTGATGTTGAAGTTAAATGTCATTATTGTGAGAAAAAATACCTTATTGGTGAGGTAAAAATTAAAATGTAAACAAAAAGCCTTCTTGTAAAAACAAGAAGGCTTATTTATTTATCTAAAAATTTTAGACTTAATCTAACTTTTTTTTGAATAATTCTTCTCCTACTTGCGGATTAGATTTACCATGAGATTCTTTCATTAACATTCCTACAAAGTATTTTATTAGATTAACTTTTCCGTTCTGATATTGCTCAACTTGTTCAGGGTTATTTTTAATAATATTTTCAACTAATTCTTCAATTTCTGAT
>JAUVAE010000089.1 GCA_030591905.1 Candidatus Komeilibacteria bacterium | reverse complement strand
GCTGAACGATTGGGTATGAATACTGTTTTAGTCGAATCAGGTAAAGAAGCTTTAATGCAATCAATCTTGGAAGCTGAAAGAGTAGCGGAAGTTAGAAAGAGGGAGTTAGAAAAAACTAAGAGGATAAAAAGCATTATTGATTTTGCCTATGAGGGAATAATTACTGTAAACCAAAAGGGTGTAATCGATACTTTTAACCCTCAAGCAGTGAAGATTTTTGAAAGAGAAACTTATAAGATAATAGGGAAAAATATAAATATAATTTTTCCAGAATTTAATTTTCCTAAGATTATAAAAATAGGCCAAAAAATAGAAGGTAAATTATGGACGGTTGGGGATATAAAAATTGTAGCAAATATTATTCCAATTAGAATTAATGATGAAATAATTAGAACTGTAGTTACTTTCCAGAAGGTTTCACAAGTACAAAAGATAGAACAAAAAATAAGAGAAAAATTATATTTAAAAGGAAATGTTGCAGAAAATACTTTTATTGATATTATTGGCCAAAGTCAAATATTCAGAAATTTAAAGGAAGAAGCAAAAAATTATGCACAAGTCGATTCACCTGTTTTGCTTTACGGTGAAACTGGAACAGGGAAAGAACTTTTTGCACAAGCAATACATAATTATAGCCCAAGAAAAAACAAGCCATTTGTAGCTTTTAATTGTGCTGCTCTTCCGGAAAGTCTTCTTGAAAGTGAACTTTTTGGTTATGTGAGAGGAGCTTTTACTGGAGCTAAAAAAGAAGGGAAGGTTGGTCTTTTTGAACAAGCACACGAAGGTACTATTTTTCTTGATGAAATAGGAGAAATTTATTTAAATATTCAAGCTCGATTATTACGAGTTCTTCAAGAACATAAAGTTAGGAGATTAGGAGATGATAAAGTAATACCAGTTGATGTTAGGATTATTGCTTCTACCAATAAGAAACTTATTCAATTAGTTAAGGAAAATAAGTTTAGAGATGATTTATATTACCGAATTAACGTTTTAAATTTAGAGATTCCTCCTTTGCGAGGAAGGAAAGAAGATATATCTTTATTGGTTAATTTTTTTATTAAAAAGTATGGATATAAGTTTAAAAAGATTGTAGAAGGTATTTCTGAAGAAGGAATGCAAATATTAGAAAATTATGATTGGCCTGGTAATATTAGACAGTTAGAAAACATTATAGAAAGATTAGTAGTTAGAACTAAAAAAAGCTTTATTACGACTAATTTAATTAAAGAAATTATGAAGTTGCAGTATGAAGGTGGCATAATAGATAATCATCAAAAGCAAGACAAACTAAATTACACCTTAAGTGGTAATTTAGAAGATATTGAAAAAACTGTTATCGAAGAAGTTATCAAGGAAGAAAAAGGGAATAAAGCTGCTGTAGCAAGAAGATTAGGCATTAGTCGTACAACTTTATGGCGAAAATTAAATAATAAATGACCAAGAAAAAGTAAATAAATAAAATTTAAAGGAAGTATTAAAGTCCGCGGTTTCATAATGAAACTATTTCATAATGAAACATAGCGGAATTTTTATTTATCATATAAGGGTTAAATAGAATTTTTTATTTATTTAGCGTTTCATAATGTAATTTTCATATTTTAAAAATAATTTTATTATCCGAGGATATAATTATTAATATTTAAAAATTGCTTTAAATTGTATAGAGATTAAAGATAATCGCTTGTGTAGAAATAAACTTGGCATGAAAATTGCTTTTATTATAAAGTTAGAGATAATTTAGTAAAATCAAAACTATATCAGCTGGGGTATAATGAATGATTTATGTAATAGCAGATGATTTAACAGGAGCTAATGATACTGGAGTGCAATTTACAAAAAAAGGATATAATACAATGGTATCAATATATAATAAACAATCAACAATAGTTACTCCTGATAATTTAGATGTTTTTGTAATAGATACAGAGACTCGCGAATTGAAAAGTAAAACTGCCAGAGAAAAATTAAGAAGTATTTTAAAAAAATTAAATATTAATAAAAATGATATAATTTATAAAAAAGTAGATTCAACATTGAGAGGCAACATAAGTGATGAGATTGAAGAGATAATGAATATTTTAAAAAAAGACATCTGTATTTTTAGTCCCAGTTTTCCTTCTCATAAAAGAATAACCATAGGTGGTTATCTAGTTGTCGATCAGAAACCTCTTGGGTTAAGTGAGTACTCATCTAATAATTTAAAGCAAGAAGAAAATTCTTTTATCCCATTTTTATTAAAAAAACAAACTAATTTTTCGGTTGGGCAGATTGACTTAAAAGACGTTGCTAAAGGACAAAAAACTATTTTATCAAAAATAAATAAATTATACCAAAAGGGAAATAGAATAATAGTTATTGATTCCACCAGTGAGCAACATTTAGCGGATATATTCAGTAGTGGCTTAAAATTTGATGGATCGGTTTTATTTTCAGGTTCAGCAGGCTTAGCTAATTATTTTTCTAATATATATAATAAGAATGAAGATCTTAAAATAAATATTGAAAACAATAAAGGTCCGTTAATAGTAGTTGTGGGATCGCGAAATTCTATAATGGAAGATCAAATAAATTACATTAAAAATAAATTAAATTCTTATGAATTAAAAATCGATTTAGAGCAAATTTTATCTAATAAAGATCTTATTTTAGATGATTATACTACTAAATGTATTCAGATTATAAGAAATAACCGTGATTTAGTAATACATACTAATGCCATTTATAATGAAGAGAAATTAATAAATAAAAAGTTGATGTTTGAATACAACCTTAGTTTTAGAAAACTAGAGATTCATATTAAAAATTTTCTTGGCGAACTCACATATAAAATATTGGAAAATAGTTGTGCAAGGAATTTAATTTTAACTGGTGGAGATATAGCCTTAGGAGTTTGTAAAAAGTTAAATATATATAATATGAATATTGTAGATGAACTTTTACCAGGTATTCCTTTATCTACCGCTAATTATAAAAATTATAAATTAAATATTATAACTAAAGCAGGTGGATTTGGGAAAGAAGATACTTTATATAATTTAATTAATAAATTAAAAAACTATTAAGAATGGAGGAAAGGTTCATTATTTATCAATAGTGGACTAGATTATATTTTAAAATGAACAAACCAGTTATTGCGATTACTATGGGAGACCCAGCGGGTATAGGAGCAGAGATTATTGTAAAAGCTTTAACTAAAAAAGAGATTTACAAAAAATCAAAACCAATAGTTATCGGAAGTAAATTTGTTATAGATGATGCACTGAAATTTATTCCTTCAAAATTAAAGTTGAATGTGATTAAAGATACCCAAGAAGTCAAAGGAGAATTTGCTACCATTGATCTAATAGATTTGAATAATATCGCTCTTAATGAATTTGATTATGGAAAGGTAAATGAGAAAGCAGGTAAGGCCTCATTGGAATATATTTATCGAGGAATTGATTTGGCCATGGCAGGACGGGTAGATGCAGTTGTTACAGGTCCTATTCATAAAGAAGCCATTAAAGCAGCTGGCTCACCTT
>JAUVAE010000102.1 GCA_030591905.1 Candidatus Komeilibacteria bacterium | reverse complement strand
GTTCCTGCTTTTTTATGTGCTTCTGCGGCAGGATTTTTTCTTGCCTCTTTTAATTTCTTTTTATGAAATTTTAAAAACCCGTTAATATCTTTACATCCAACCCCACCTGAACCTTTTATAAAAATTGCTTTTAAATTTTTAGAACCCATAACTGCTCCAATTCCACCTCTAGCTGCCTGCCGGTAAAAATCATTATTAATACAAGCAAAACGGACCTTATTCTCTCCTGCTGGACCAATAACTGCATGTTCAAATCCTTCTTCTCTAATATCTTTTGTTAAAATTTGAGCAGCTTTAAAAGCTCCTTTTCCCCAAACATGAATAGCACTTCTTATCTCAATCTGATCATCATTAATATAAATATAAACTGGCTCAGTAGATTTTCCTTTAACCATTAATCCGTTGTAACCAGCATAAACTAAATTGTATCCTATACCACCACTTGAATAACTATCCACATAACCTCCGGAAGTAGGTGACTTCGTAATTATCACGTGCTTGGTTAGACCTGGCACTAAACTTCCGGTTAAAGGACCAGTCAGCCAAAACATAACATTTTTCGGGCTCAAAGGATCAACCTTAGGAGCCAAAGCTTCTAATAATAATTTTGCCCCTAAACCTCGTCCACCTATATAATCTCTAATTATCTCTTTTGGCAATCTCAAAATGCGATTTTTTTTAGTAGTTAAATTAATTTCTAATAACTTATAATGCATTAAAACTCCTCCTTATAAACTTAAGGATATTCCATTATGTTTATTTTTTTACATAGAAAGGTATTAACCGCCTGTAACAATGGGAATGATTAGAATACGGTCATTATCATGAATCTCTGCTGATAAATCATTAGTAAAACAACCATTGAGAAAAAGTAAATAATTTTTATTCAGTTTATCTTCCTTAATCAATTCCTTAATTTTTGGGTTATATATGTTTGATAATTTTTCCAATATAGAATTAATATTAGGAATATTAATTTCCAAAAAAAATTCCTTATATCCGGCTTCATTTTTTTTAGTTAATGTAATTGGGAGCTTTAAAAAAAAGTTTATTTTTTTAACCATAGTTTTTATTTATATTCCCTAGTTTATTCAGCAATTTAATTATTTCATATCCATCATAATTGCGCTTCGTCCTTAATGTAGCATGAATATCTCCATTTTTAATTTTTAAATTAATATGATCATCTCTCTTTTATATTCCTTTTTTTTGGCATAACTCTACTAAAACTCCATTAAAACCCTTTGGGTGTAAAAACGTTACCAAACTGTCTTTGGAACCAATTTTAGGCTTATTATTAATTAATCTAATATGAGAATTGTTTAATTTGTCCATACTTTCATTGATATTTTTTACCTCTAATGCTATATGGTGAATTCCTTCTCCTTTTTTCTGGATAAACCTATTAATCACTGATTCTTCTTTTAAAGATTCCAGTAACTCAATTTCTATGTTCTCAAACTTTAAAAAAGCTATTTCCATTTCTCCATCCTTAGATTTTTCAGTGTGGAAGTGTAAATCAGGATAAACTTTTTGAAATTTCTCAATTACTTCTTTTAAGTTTTTAACTGCTATTCCAATATGATCAACCTTCATTGATTATTCTCTCCTTGCTGCCTTTGTTGGTAAAATAAATTGCATCATGGATAGGACAAACTATCTGACATAGACCACAACCAACACATTTGTCTAGTATTACTTCTGCGACTCTCTCTTGAGAAAATGAAATAGCTTCATAACCGCCATCACTACAGGCGACATAACATTTTCCGCATCCAATACATTTTTCTTTGTCGATATTGGAAATAAGTTGTTGATTCCTACTTAAATTCTTACTAGAAGATTTAATTTTTCTATTACCTATACCAATAAAATCTTTTACGCTACGAAAATTATGATATCTCATAAATCTTTTTAACCCATCCCGTAATTCATCAATAATTCCAAAACCTTCCCACATTACCTCTGTTACAATTTGTAATGTATTTGCTCCAACCAATAAATATTCTATTGAATCATGGGCACAGGTTATCCCTCCTGCTGCTGAAATATCTAAATTAATATTTTTCTCTTTTCTAATTTCAGAAACATAATAAAGCACCATAGGTTTTAGCACAGGACCTGTTAATCCAACAACTGAGGAAATACCCTCAATCGTTGGGAGAGGTTCTAATGTCCTTAAATTAAAACCTGAAATACTTTTAAAACTGTTCGTAGCAGTTACGGCCCTCGCTCCACCTTCTTTAGCAACATATACATTTTTTTTAATATCATTTACATTGGGAGATAATTTTATAATTAACGGTAATTCTGTTACTGCCTTTACCCAACTTAAAACATTTTTTATGGCAGATTCGTTTTGACCGATAGATTGTTCTGTGTTTTGGTAACCTTTACTTCTATTACAACAAAAATCATCTTTTCCAGAATCAGGACAAGAAAGGCATAATTCTAAGGCATCTGCCCCAGTATTAGCTGCTAAGGTAGTTAGCTTTTTCCAGTTTTTTTCTTTATATTCTGACTTTATACTTACTGCTAAAAATTTATGGGGAAACTTTTTCTTCACTTTTGCAAAACTATCAAGTGTATCTTTTATACTTTTATCAATTCTAAAATCAATATTTGTCATGCCAATTTTTTTAAAATTAAACTCGGTATTACTCCCACCGTTATTTATATTTACAAAACGGGGGGATAAACTGCAATCCTCTAAATCTTGCTCTAATGCAACGCTTTTTGTAATTGCTCCTCCCCATCCCATTTGAAAAGCTTTTTCAATCATTTCTCCATTTCGTGAAATCGGTGAAGCTCCAAGTAAAAAAGGATTTTCACATCGAAAATTACAAAACTCGACCTCCAGATTCGGTTTAACCAATGTTTCCACCTCTACTTGATAAATATTTATGGATATTTACTGCTGCTCGTTTACCATCTGCAACGGCATGAACAACTGTGCTTCGATCTTTTCCAATTACATCTCCGCCAGCAAATACATTTTCTATGTTTGTTTTTAAATTCTCATCTACGAGAACAAAACCTTCTTTATCAACAATTAATCCTTGAGAAATTAATAAGTTATGATTAGG
>JAUVAE010000099.1 GCA_030591905.1 Candidatus Komeilibacteria bacterium | reverse complement strand
GATTGTCCACGTTTTCACGAGGTTATACTTGAGTTAAGGGAAGGTTACCAATGTGTTACTCTCCCGTTTGCCAGGCACTCCGAAGAGCACCTTAGACTTGCATGCCTTAAACATACCGCCAGCGTTCATCCTGAGCCAGGATCAAACTCTCGAAAAATGGAATATTTTTTATAAAAAATATTCAAAAAGTTAGAATTGAACCTTATAAATAAATATAAGATACATGTGTTTCTATCACTATTTAATTGTCAAAAAGCAAATTTATATTTTCAACCTATAAAATAAAACTATAGAAAATAAGCGAATTTCTATAATTTATTAACAGGTAGATATAATTATATAGTTTTTAAAAAATATGTCAATAGCTATACAGATATTTAGATAAAAATCTCCTTATTTGTTATTTTTATCTCATAGATATACATACTTGACATCTCGAACCTCATATGCTATCCTATTATATACTACTGATATGATTGAGCTTAACTCAATTAAGTAGTGCCTTAACAATTAATCGAAAGAAAATGGCAGAAAAAGATCAGGATTTTTTAGAAACTACTGTTAAATATCTTGTGGACACTCCAGACAAGGTAAAAACAACAAGATCAGTTGACGAGATGGGAGTCTTATTGACTCTAGACGTTGATCCTAGTGATATGGGTCAAATTATCGGCCGAAGTGGTAACACAGCAAGAGCTCTTAGAACTTTACTACGAGTAGTAGGCGCTAAGAACAATGCTAGAGTTAATCTAAAGATTAACCAACCAGAAGGATCTGAAAGACCAGCTCCTAGAGAAGACCGAAAAGAAGACCGAAAAGAAGAGCCAAAAGTAGAAGCTCCAGCTGATGAAAGCGTTGAAGATCTAAAATTATAAATTTTATCTTCTAGATATATAAAGGGTCGTCTTCACAGGCGACTCTTTATTTTATAAAATGATTAAAGACATGCAATTTAATATAATTACAATTTTTCCAGAAATATTAAAATCTTATTATAACGAAAGTATAATCGGACGAGCTTTAAATAAAAAAATTATTGCTATAAAATATCACAACTTAAGAGATTTTAGTAACGATAAACACAAAAGCGTAGATGATAATCCCTATGGTGGTGGTCCTGGAATGGTTTTAAAAGCCGAACCACTTATTAAAGCAATAAAATCGATTAAACGTAAAAAAAAATCTAAAGTCATAATGCTAGATCCTAAAGGAAAAATATATAACCAAAAAACTGCTGCTAGATTTTCTAAATTAAATCAAATTATTTTTGTAAATGGTTATTATGAGGGAATTGACGCCCGAGTTGATAAATTTGTTGATGAAAAAATCTCTATGGGAAAATTTGTTTTAAGTAATAGCGAATTAGCTGTAGCAACAATCATTGATTCTACAACTAGATTATTAAAAGGAGTCTTAGGAAATGAAAATTCTTTAGAAACTGAATCTTTCAAAGAAAATTTTATAGAACATCCTCAATATACAAAACCAGATCAAATTAAATTTAATAATAAAATTTATAAAGTTCCAAAAATATTATTATCTGGAAATCATGCTAAAATTAAAGAATGGAGAGAAAAAAATAGTAAAAAAATTGACTAAAAAACAATAGAAGATTATAATTCGTTTATTGTGCCGGAGTGGTGAAATTGGTATACACGCTTGCCTTAGGAGCAAGTGCCGCAAGGTGTGCGAGTTCGAGTCTCGCCTCCGGCACCATTTATTAAATACTCATTAAGAGTATTTTTTTATTTGTTTAAATAAATCCTACCTGTTAAAATACTTATAGTATTATGAAATTTAAAACAATAACAATATTCTTAATAGTAAGCCTACTTATTCTTCCTAACATATCACTTGCTCAAACAAATAACTCCAGCCTCGACAATTATGTGGAGTATTTTTATAATCGCTATAGCAATCATTTTGATCAATTTGGACTAATTTATTCTATACCTGAATATGGAATAGAAGAATTTACTAAACCCGAAAAAATTAGAGAGTGGATTTCTTTAATTTCTTACTATAAGTATAAAGCTATTAATGGAAATAAAGGTGCCCAAAGAATTATTCGTTTCGGAATACTAAATGGCTACAATGAGCTCCTAGCGAGAGGTAGTGAAAGTCAATCCTTTCAAGAAGCTGAAGCTCATTTTCTAACTATTCAAATTTTAAAAAAGTTTCCCGACTTAATAGATAAAAAAACTGAACAAGCTATTTGGAATACTATCAATAATTATTTAGAGAACGGAATTAAAGCTTTGGATACTGAAAATCGAGCAATTATTGCTGCCACCCATTGGCAATACATTGTAAAGTATTTATTTGAAAAACAAATTATTAATTTTGAAAAAAAAGAATACTTTGATAATTTAATAAAAAATAAAATAGACTCCGCTATTAAAAAATCTATTAATTCAGATTACTGGTACTTAGAAAATAATTTAAATGACTTTTCCGTACATTACCATGCTGTTTCTGCTTTCATGCTAATGACTTATGGAGATTTGAGCGCTCAATCAGAATATTTAAGTATCGCCCAACAAATGTATAATAATCTCCAAAAGATAACTCTCTCCTCTGGGGAAATACCAGCTGAAATTGGACATCGCCCTTCTGCTCTTGGAGCTCAATTCTATTTAATGACTGGATTATTAAGTTATTATTTTAATGACAATAATTATATGACTTATTTGTCCTATACTAGGGGTAATAAATTCTTTCAAGACCCTAATCATCCTAATAGATTAGAATTTCATTCTAAAAATATTTTTAATGACGACTATGCTTTTTCAGATATCGCTGAACTAGGATTAATAATACCTAAGCTTAAAAGTATTTCCCTATATTATAAAATAAACTTACCCAAAACTGAGCAAGAATTTATTGATAACACTTTTCACATTAGAAATACTGGCCGAGAAATTATTTTAGAAAGGTTATAAGCTAACTACAATAGCCCCCTGCCCGCCATCATTTATTTTAGCGTTAGTATAAGAATAATTTTCTTCATTTAAGATATTTTCTATAAATGGTTTGAGAATACTTTGAAAATCTTCATTGTGCCAACCCTGTCCAGTAATAATCTTAATTTTCTTAAAACCTTTTTCTCTGGACTCTTCCAAGAACTCAAAAAAAGCCTCTTCGGCTTCTTTTTTTGTAAATCCGTGCAAATCTAAAACTGCTTCTGGACTTATATAATATTTATTTTTGATTCTTTTTCTTTTCAT
>JAUVAE010000032.1 GCA_030591905.1 Candidatus Komeilibacteria bacterium | reverse complement strand
CATTGATAATGTATATAATGTTCATAATTATTTAACTTAATTCCTTATACTTTAATTAAATAAATTTATAAAAATATTTTTTACCTTACTAATATCAAATTTTTTAATATTTTCTAAATTAGCTTTTTTAACTTGATAATATAAATTGTCATTACTTAACAATTTTTTAATACCCTTAACCATAGAATCTGCATCGCCAAAGTCATATATAAATTCTTGTTCTTCTCTAGGGCTAATTTCTCTTGTTCCTCCAACATCAAAAGCAACATAGGGCAATCCCGAGGCCATAGATTCCAATAAAACTCTAGGGAATCCTTCTTCTTTGGATGGCATAAAAAATATTTTAGATATTTTCATTAAATAAGGAGTTTCTTTAGTTGGAGTCCTTCCTAAGAGTCTAATATTTTTTAAATTATTTTCTTTAATCTCGTTTTTAAGACGCTCAGCATAAGGTCCATCACCGGCAATTAAAAATTCAATATCCTGATTATCAGTAAAACTTTTAGCGACTGACACTATATAATCAGCTCCTTTACGACAAGATAATCTATGTATAAATAAAATATAACTTTCACTATTATCTAATTTATATTTATTAACAATATCTTGATTTAAATCTTTAAAATCTTCTAAATTGACCCAATTAGGCATTATTTTAATTTTATCCTCTGGAACATTATAATGTTGATAATAACCACCTTTTAAAGCATTAACACCTGTGACCAAATAATTTACTATACTTAGAATAAATTTCAAAATCTTATGTTTTCCAAATAACCAAGCCATTCCACAATTCCAATAAAACACTTTTGCTTTTGTTAATTTAGAAATCAAACTAGCATTGAAAGCTCCAATATAAGAATAATGAACATAAAAATTATTATAACCTTTGGTTCTTGCTAAAATAACGAATAATAAGTTTTCTAAAATCCTCAATAGCTTAAATCTAAATTTCTGAACATAAACATTTTTAATATTTTTAAAAAAACTTATATCTGATTTAGATCTCTCAATGATTAAAGCCATATCTAAATCCTGAGAAACTTCATTAATTAAATTGTAAATATAAAAAAAATGAGAATCTGTTTCCAAATCAAATTCAGGTAAAATATAACAGACTTTTTTCTTATTCATAAATATTATTTTGAGCTCGCGCCCATGATTCTTTATATAAAGGCAAGCTTTCTTTTTGATTAGGAAGTTCTAATAAGGACTGGAAAGCTTTAGTTGATAATTTATTCCTTAATTCTTTGTCTTCTATAAAATCCATCATAGCTTGAACTAGTGAATCCAAGTGATTAATGGGTATAACTATACCACTTTCATTATTGATAATCAATTCTCCGGCTGAACCAATATCAGTCATAATAATAGGTAGCTGATGACTAGCTGCTTCCATAATAACTAAAGGCCAACCTTCACTATTAGAAGTCAATAAAAATACATCTGCTTGCTGATAAAACTTTTCTAAATCATCTTGCCATCCCCAAAACTTAACAATATTTTCCAGTCCTAACTTTCTGCTTTCTATTTCTAATTTTTTTCTCATTTTCCCATCACCAACAATCCATAGTTCAATATTTTTAAATTTACCCACTTCGCCAGCAAAGCGAGGCGAGTCTTTCAAATTAGCTATCGCTCTAATCTGCATCTCTATATTTTTAACTGGTACTAATCTTCCCACAGTCAAAAAAACAAATTTATCATCTTCTCTCTGACCCGTCGGGTCCTGGTGACCCGACGGGTCAAAAGAAACATACACTGGGACAACAGTAATTCTACCTTCTTTAACATTAAATTCTTTAATTAATTGTTTCCTCAATCTCTGACTAACTACTCGAACTGAATTGGCTTTTTTGATTGTATATTTAGCGATTAATTTTCTAATACCTTTTAACTTTTCAAAACCGTGTATTTGAATCTCTAAACCAATTTTACCTTGCCTACCGGCAGATGAAAATATTCGAGCCATTTGTAAAGCTAATAATCCTACAAAATAAGGATCTTGAACTGTAATAATATCATATTTTTCTTTTTTCAAAGTTTTCCAAATTGCCAGTTTTAACTTTAAAAATCCTAAAGCTTTATTTTTTCTATTAACTGAAATTATTTTAATATTTTCTGACAAATCAAAAATATCATCCTGATCTGCTAAAACTATTACTGTATATTTCTCAACTAAATTACCATATTCTAAAATACGTTTTTGAACAGCAGAGTCTTTTTTAATAATATTTTTATCTAAACTGATATTTAATATTTTTAACCCGTTAGATGAATTTTCGTTATTTTTAAATGTCATAATTAAATTTTATTTTAAAATACTTTTCCCACAATAATACAAAGGTGTCAAAATATCTAATGGGTTTCATATTACTTCTTTAAATAATTTAATCGTATCTTTAGAAGCTTCTTCATAAGTATAATTATAATCTAAATCCATTATTTTTTCTTGGTAGCTATTATAAAAATCCAAATCCATTATTTTTTCCAAAGATTCTTTCATCTCCTCATTACTTAATGGATTAAATTCTAAAACCTTGCCTTTTAACCAATCAAAGCCTTGTTCTATCGTAACTATAAAAGGAGTTCCAGTACTAATACACTCTAAAAGAGTATTAGGACTTATGTCAGTATAACTTGGAAAAACCATGGCATAAGATTTTTGCATTTCCTTTAGAATTTCTTTTCTAGAAAATAATCCTTTAAAAATTATATTTTCTATTTTCTTTTCCTGGACTTCTTTTTTAAGCTCTTTTTTGATTTCTCCTTCCCCAAGTATAATTAAATTAAAATCACTTTGTTTTAAAGAAGAAAAAACTGAAATTAATCTACGGACATTATTTTTTTCGATAATTCTTCCGATAAATAAAATATTATTATTTCTAATAATATCTGATAAACTTTTTCTCTCCAGCGAAAAAGGATTATGAATATATTTAATATTTGCTTCTACTAATTTATAAGGTCCTTGAAAGATCTCTTTCTGAAATTTGGTAGTAAAAATAATTAAATCTGTAAATTTAAATACTAGCTTAATAATCAGAAATCTTAGCCAGTCTTTTTTATATAAATTCTGAGCATAATAATCTCTCAAAGTAATTCCTTTTTGATTTATCCTTAAATATCTCTCCCAAATAAAATCTCCCCCAACTCTAATAGTAATTCTCTTTTTATTTAATTTACTGGCTAATATTGAAGGAATTCCAGCACTAAAATGATCAAAACAATAAACTATATCAAAATTTTTGATATTTTTATTAACAGCTTTAAAAAAATTTATGTAATTTAAAACCTTATTAGTCCTTTTAATTCTAATTAACTTATATTCCAAAGCACTATCACCTTCATAGTGATTCTTATCTGAATAACTTATAACCATTAGCTGATGTCCTTGCTTAACTAATATTTTAGCTAAGTTTTGAACATAAGTAGCTGGACCACCAGATTCTGGCGGATAAATTCCACTTGTAATTAATATTCTCATAATTTATTAAAAATATTATTCATTTTTTCAGCAATGAATTCCCAAGAATAATTGTTAATTACCATCTGATATCCATTCTGAATAATTTTATTCTTTAATTCTTGGTCCTCTATTAATAATTTAACTTTTTCAGCAATATCTTGGGGATTATTTACTTTACAAAACAAACCAGTTTCTCTATTTTTTAAAAAGTCTGGAATTCCACCAACTTCAGTTGCTATAACAGGCACTTTAGCTACCATAGATTCTAAAAATACATTACCTAAACCTTCTGATAAAGATGGTCGACAAAACACATCAGCAATATTCAAATATTTATATAATTCTTTATAATCTACAAAACTCGTAAAAATAACTCTAGACGCAAAACCTTGCATCTCTACTCGGGATTTTAATTTTTCTTCTAGAGGACCAATACCACAAATAATTAACTTATAATTTTCTGGTAAATATTTTAAAGAGTTGATTAAATCCTTCATAGCATTTTTTTCTGCTAATCGAGAAATAGAAATGATTATTTTATCTTCATCCTTAATACCTAATTCTCGTTGAGACGATTCATGAATCGTCTCTCCTTCCTGACTTCTATCAAAACTCTCAATATCCACTCCATTGGGCACTAATTCAATATTCTCACCTTTAAATCCATATCTTTGAGCTCTTTTAATTAAAAAATTAGAAATAGCTTGAATATAGTCAGAATCTTGATATATTTTCTGATAAATCCAATTCCACCACCAAGTTCTCTTGCTGATAAATTCGTCGCTATCTCCAGATTGTAAAGTTAATAAGTATTTGACCCTTTGATGAAACTTTTTAAAAATCCAAGCTGATAAACCAGCATAAGAAGCCATCATTCCCCAAACTATATCAAATTTATATTTCTTATGTAAAAAATTAGCCTTAAATTGAGCTAAAATAAAAAATAGATACTTATCTATTTTAGAACCAAAACCAACTCGATGAACATGAATATTTTCTATTTTTTCATAACTTACTATTCCTTTTTCAAATTTAGTTGTAAGTAAATGATATTCATTTTCAGGTAAACGTTTACAAATTTCTCGAATAGCCATTTCAGCCCCACCAACATGTGGAAAATAATTCGTAGAAAAAATTAATATCTTTTTATTCATACATATTTAAATTTTAGCCCCTCTCCTTCTCTGAGGGAGAGGGGTTGCCTGCCTACCGGCAGGCAGGGGGTGAGGGTGTTATTTTAATCTAGTCCCTAAAATTTCTAATTTCTGCAAAGCTTCCTTTACTTTTTTAGCTACAATATCCCATTTAGAACCTTCCTCGTCAAAAGGAATATTAACTATTTTACTATCATAATAAATCATATCTAATTTATCCTTAAGCCCTTGATCAAAGGTTATTACCGTATGTGATTTTTTAAATAATAATCTATAAACAGGATAAATCCATTCTACCTTAGCCTGTACTCTTTTTGATTTCTCGTTTTTATCCATAGTAATCAAAAACGGCAATTTCTTTACCAGAATAGAAAACAATAAACCAGCAAAAGAAGCATAAGTAGCCATTACTGACCAAATAATTTTGTAATTATTTTCTTTATAGAGTTTTTTAGCTTTAGATAAAGCTAAAAATGGCAATAAATACTTATCCATTTTTATACCTCTTCCAACTCTATAAACATTAACACCGTTAATATTTTCAAAACTTTTAGCTTGGTCGTTCATTTTAGCTGTAATTACATCAAATTCCCAAAAATTCAACCTATTAACAATTTTACGAACCATTTTTTCTGCTGGACCCTCATTAGGATAAAAAGAAGTTGCAAATATTAAAACTTTATTTTTCTTTTTATTCTCTTCTTTAAAATATTCAATTGCTTTAGTTAATCCGTCTTTTAAAGTAATTCTGGGATTCCAATTTATTAATGATTGAGCTCGTTGAATATCTGGACATCTCATTTTTGGATCATCCATTCGACCAGCATGAAGATCTTCTTGAATAAAATTAAAACTTAAATTTGATTTCATAATTTCCTTAATTTCTTCAGCTAATTCTAAAATAGTTTTTTCCTCAGGATTGCCCAAATTAATAGGTCCAATATCCTCATCTTGCTCCATTACTTTAATTAAGGCTGGTAAGAGATCATCAACATACATGAAACTTCTAGTATGAGAACCATCTCCATAAATCGTTATTTTTTCGTTATTTAAAATCTGAACAACAAAATTAGAAATAACTCGTCCATCATTCATAGACATTTTAGGACCATAAACATTAAAAAGACGTACTATCCGAATATCAACTTTATACTCTCGATGATAATCCATAAATAAAGTTTCTGCAGCTCTTTTACCTTCATCATAACAAGATCTTCGACCAATTGGATTAACATTACCAAAATAATCTTCTCTTTGAGGGTGAACCTGAGGATCTCCATAAATCTCTGAAGTAGAAGTAAACAAAATCTTAGCTTTATTGATTAAAGCTAAGTCTAAAATATTTTTAGTTCCTAAAATATTTGTTTCTAAAGTTGCTACTGGGTCAAATAAATAATGATCTGGCGAAGCTAAAGAAGCTAGGTGATAAATTTGATCAATACCATTAACTTTTAAGGGGTTTCTAATATCATGAACAATTAATTTAAATTTTGGGTTTTCTAAAAACTCTTCTATATTTTCTTTTCTACCACTAGAAAAATTATCAACCACAACTACTTCATGTCCCTGATCTAATAAATACTTAGTTAAATTGGCACCAATAAAACCTGCTCCACCAGTAATTAAAATGCGCATTTTTATATTGAATAATAAAGGTTCCCTGCAAACAGGATAAACCTGTGTTAGCTCCTCGGCTCGGAAATATAAAAGATTACTTTTGTATTTCTCTCGCTCTACGTCGCTAATAATAAATTATGTTAATATAATATAACAAATAGACCATAAAATCAACTTCTATGTCCATTTTCTATCTTTTTTCTTTGTCTTTTATTTCTTATTGAAACATTTACTTCCTTTTGTCATTTCGACCGTAGCGGAGAAATCTTTCAACCTAAAAATAAGATCTCTCGACAGGCTCGAGATGACAAAGAAAAAATCCCTGCCTACCGGCAGGCAGGTTGCCCTTCACCTCTTATTCCTATAAAATAAAGATATGGAAACAAAAAATACTTCAACAATCAACAACAAAACTAACCCTTCACCTAATTTAAAATCCGGCGATAAGGTAAAGCTTTGCCATCTAATAACCCAAAGTCATTTTGGTGGAGCTCAAAAATATATCTGCGATATAGTCAATGAACTTGCTGATGAATATGATATTACAATAGCTTTTGGAGAAGGATCATCAGATGAGTTAAAAAAATGTATTAATAGCTCCTCTATTAAAATAATTAAACTAAAACATCTAATCAGGAATATTAATGTATTTAAGGATATTTTAGCTTTTTTTGAGTTAATTTCATTCTTCAAAAAAAACAAATTTAATATATTACATTTACATAGCTCCAAAGCTGGATTCATTGGATCCTGGGCTGGAAAATTAGCTGGAGTAGAAAAAATAATTTATACTGTTCATGGTTGGGTGTTTAAAGAAAAACTATCTTGGTTTAAAAAAAATATCTATCTATTCTTAGAAAAATTCAGTGCCAGATTCAAAGATAAAATCATATGTGTTTCCAAAAATGATTATGATATTACTTTAAAAAACAAAATAATTAAAGAAGAAAAATTAATTCTAATATACAATGGAATTAAAACTAATACTGAATTTCTAGATAAAGAAAAAGCTAGGGAAATCATT
>JAUVAE010000013.1 GCA_030591905.1 Candidatus Komeilibacteria bacterium | reverse complement strand
GGTTTTGGCAGAATATTCACAATTTTACTTTATATTTTTCACCCAGATTATCAAATAGTAATGATTAATGAACCAGAGATTCATTTACATCCAGGAATTATTAAAAAATTATTATGGGCAATAAAGAATAGTCAGGAAGGACAGATATTTTTTACAACTCATTCACCTTTATTTATAACTCCCAGTACTTTGGCAAATGTTTTTAGAGTTAGTAAGGAAGGGAAAAATACTAAAATTTATACCCTAGAGGAAGGAAAATATGCTCATGAAAGATTAGTTCAGGAGTTAAATGCTGATAATTTAGAAATGTTTTTTGCTGACAAGGTAATTTTAGTAGAAGGTTCTTCGGATTTATTATTACTAAGAGGATTAATTAATCATTTTTATAAGGGCAATAAAGAAGTAAAAATTATTCAAACTTATGGTAAGTCTAATACTTCTATTTATGCCGATTTATTAAGGATTTTTAAAATTCCTTTTTTAATAATTTTAGATAGGGATGTTTTAAAAGGTTATCAAATAGAAGAATTAATGAGACATTTAAATATAGATTTACCAGGTTTGAGCGGAGATAGGCTTATTAGAGAATTGAAGAAACATAATATTTTTATTTTTTCTAACGGAGATTTGGAGGCCAATTATCCCAAAAAATATCAAAATGAAAACAGTAAATCAAGAAATGCTTTATTGGCAGTTAATCTTATCACGGATGCAGATTTTTATTCTAAAAATATGAAAAACCTTAGAGAAGTTATTCAATCAATTTAAAAATAATTTAACACAAAACATATGTCTTGGATTTTAATAGCTATCATAGCTTATTTAATTTTAGCAATTGTTAATTTAGCTGATAAATTTTTACTAGATAAAGTTTTACCTAGCACTAAAACTTATACATTTTTAGTTGGACTTTTAGGATTAATAGTTTTTCTTTTAGCTCCTTGGTTTTTAGAATGGCCGGGAACTTATTTATTAGTTTTTAATATAATAATAGGAGCCGTGTTTCCAATTGCTTTGTTATTGCTTTATAAGGCTTTAAAAGATGGAGAGGCTTCTAGTGTTATTACTTTGATTGGTGGGTCAATGCCAATTTTTACATTAATACTATCAATTTTATTTTTAGGAGAAATTTTTAATAGTCGCCAATGGATAGCAATTGGTTTTTTATTGATTGGCACAATAATAATATCTTGGATACCAAAAGATAAGAAAACTTTATTAAATACCATAGTGGAATGGCTTGATTTTGGTAAGAAACAAAAAAGTTATGGCACAATTATAGCTATTGGATCAGCATTAAGTTTTGCAGTATTTTTTATTGGAAGTAAGTATTTATACAATGCCCAGACTTTTTTTAGTGCTTTTATTTGGATAAGATTAGGAACATTTTTAGCAGTTTTATTTTTATTGATTAATGGAAATTCTCGTCGAGAAATTTTTAACAGTATCAAGAATCTCAAAGGTAAAAAGAGTCTCTTATTTTTTGGAAATCAAAGTCTAGCTGCTATTGGTTCTTTTTTACAGAGCTATGCTATTGCTTTAGGATCAGTCGCCTTGGTTAGCGCCCTCCAGGGAGTACAATATGCTTTCTTGCTAGTAATCGGGGGATTAATCACAATTTTATATCCAAAGATAGTCAAAGAAAATATTGCTAAATCAGTGATTATTCAAAAAATTATAGCTATTGTTTTAATTAGTATTGGATTGTATTTTATAACAACATGAAAATTAACAGAAAAAATATGTGGATTGTATTAATTATTTTACTTTTAGGAGTGGGGATTTATTATTTAAAATTTGCTAAACATTACCCCCGGGAAATTAATTTGAATGAAGCTAAAGAAAATTATTGGGGAGTAACTTTTTCTAGAAAATTTTGTGATGAAATAGGGATTGACTGGAAAGAAACTTATTTAGCAATTTTAGATGATTTAAATGTAAAAAATATTAGAATTCCAATTTATTGGGATGAAGTTGAAGTAGAGGACGATCAATTTGATTTTACAGATTATGATTTTATATTTAATGAAGGAGCGAAGCGAAATGTTAAGTTTACAGCAAATATTGGCTGGCGATTGCCAAGATGGCCAGAGTGTCATTCTCCAAAGTGGATTGCTGGATTAGAAGTTTCAGAAATTAAAGAAAAAACAATAGAAATGTTGAAACCAGTAGTAAATCATTTCAAAGATAGAGCAGAAATAATCTATTGGCAAATTGAGAATGAACCTTTATTAAATTCTTTTGGTATTTGTCCTAATGGAGATGAAGAATTTTTAAGAAAAGAAGTTGAGTTGCTTAAATCTTTAGATGAGAGACCGATTTTAGTTACAGCCTCTGGTGAATTAAGTTCTTGGAGAAAAGAATGGGATATGGGTGATATATTTGGGACAACAATGTATAGAGTTGTTTGGAATCCATTATTTGGATATTTTAGATATCCATTACCAGCTGGATTTTATAAATTTAAAGCTAGTTTTTTGAAATTAAAACCTGAAAATATGGTTATTTCTGAACTTCAGGCTGAACCTTGGGTTCCTAAGGGCACTTTAGCAGATTTGCCAGCAACAGAATCAAATAAGTCCTTTAATTTAGACCAATTTAAAGCTAATCTTCAATATGCTATTAATGCTGATTTAAATCAAGCTTATCTTTGGGGGGTAGAATGGTGGTATCTTAGAAAAGTTAACGGTGTTTCGGAATATTGGGATCTAGCTAGGAGTTTATTTAATAAATAGTTAAATATATGGAAAAAGATATTGAAAAAAGATTTGATTTTCAAGATCAGATATTAGAGAAAATGTATAATTCAGTGGAAAAAACTAGAAAATATTTTATGTGGACTTTGATTATTTCAGGAATTATGTTTTTTATTCCTTTGATTATATTAATATTTGTCCTTCCGGGATTTATTGATGGTTATATCTCCGCCTTAGGGGGGATATAGATTAAATATTTTACTTAAAACAAAAAACATCGGGCTCAACCCGATGTTTTTTGTTTATAGAAATATCTATTTTTTATTTTGAAAGTTTTGATAAGTTTTATTCCTAAATTCTGAATCTTCTTCAGCAAGTTTAAATAATCTTTTAGCTTCAGTTGGAAATTCTCTAGTTAATCGTTTATATCTATTTTCATTATTTAGATAATCTTGAAAAGATTTGCTTTTATTATTTGAGCTCCAAACTAAGGGCTCTTCACCTTTTTCTATTTTTTCTGGGTCATAATAGAATAATGGCCAGTAACCAGAATCAACTGCTAATTTTTCTTCAGCGATAGAATTGCTCATATCAATGCCATGAGCTATACAAGGAGAATAAGCTATTATAATAGAAGGTCCTTTGTATTCTTTTGCTTTTTTAAGAACATTAATGGTGTGTTGCATATTTGCTCCTAAACTTACACTTC
This sequence comes from Candidatus Komeilibacteria bacterium, assembly GCA_030591905.1. Taxonomy (GTDB): domain Bacteria; phylum Patescibacteriota; class Patescibacteriia; order UBA1558; family S5-K13; genus JAIOTH01. Next base: position 7,143 of record JAUVAE010000013.1, on the reverse strand, counting down.
CTACAAAAATGTTACCATAAGTCATGAAGATCATTCCTAAATTTTTCTTTGGTAATTTTTTTCCAGAAGCAGCAAATTTAGCAATAGCTCCTCGAGGTGTTGCCTTAGAACATTGTCCACCAGTATTAGAATAAACTTCAGTGTCAAAAACTAATACATTAAGATTTTTTCCAGAAGCAAGAACATGATCTAATCCACCAAAGCCGATATCATAAGCCCAGCCATCTCCACCAAATATCCATACATCTTTTTCAATTAAAAATTGTTCTAGTTCAATTATTTTATTTAACAACTCCTTTTCTTCCGCTCCTTTAATATTCTGGGAAGATTTTTTGAGTTCTTCTCTTAACTCTATAGCTGCTACTTTAGCCTTGTCTTCAAAGTTCCATGATCTCAACATTTTTTCTAATGATTTTTTTAAAGCTACTCCTATTTTATGTTTAGACAATTTTTTTATTTTTGATTTAAGAATTCTTCTATTTGCATCTATAGCAATTTTAAATCCGTAACCATACTCAGCATTATCTTCAAATAAAGAGTTGGCCCAAGCTGGACCACGGCCTTCCTTATTCTTTGTGTAAGGGGTTGTTGGGTATGTTCCTCCCCAAATTGATGAACAACCAGTAGCATTAGCTATAATCATATTTTCCCCATATAGTTGAGTAGCTAGTTTAACATAAGGGGTTTCTCCACAACCGGCACAAGCTCCAGAAAATTCGAACAAAGGAGTTATCATTTGGCTTCCTTTAACTGTAAATTTATCTGCCCCAGCTAAAATATTATCTGGTAAATCATCAAAAAATTCTCTATTCTTATTTTCGCCAGATTTTCTAGCTTCTTCAATTGTTTGAATTTCTAATGCTCCGGTAGGACATTGATTAATACAATTACCACAAATTTTAGTTCCCATGCAGTCTTCGGGATAAACTTGTACTCTGAATTCTTTATTTTTATCTGTATTAGATTTTATTGTTTGGAATGTTTTAGGGGCATTTTTTAAATTTTTCTTTTCTATTTGTTTAATTCTGATTGATGAATGAGGGCAAGAAATAGCACATCTGCCACATTGAATACATTTTTCTGGAATCCATTTAGGGATGTAATTGGCAATTCCTCTTTTTTCTAATTTAGTGGTTCCAGTAGGAACAATACTGTGTTCTAGTATTTTAGAAACAGGAATATTATTCCCGTCTCTTTTAAAGATAGGAGCAATAATATCTTTAGCGAAAGAGTAGGAACTACAATTCTGATTGCATAGATTTTTTGGTAGAGCGTCTTTTTCTGGGACTGATTTAGTAATCTTTTGAGAAGTATTAACTTTTATTATTTCTGAAATAGATTTATCTACACATTTTTTATTTATATCTATAATCTTTTGTCCTTTTGTTATAAATTTTTTCTCTATAGATTTTTTTATTAATTCTAAGGCTTTTTTCTCTGGCAGAAGATTTGATAATTTAAAGAAAGCTACTTGCATGACAGTATTTATTCTATGACCCAGCCCCACTGAACTAGCAATTTTATTAGCATCGATTGTATAAACATTAATATTTTTATTTTTAATAATTTTTTGCATTTCTTCGGTTAAGTGAGACATTAATTCATCGCTCTTCCAAGGAGAATTTATTAAAAATATTCCGTTCTTTTTAATACCTTTTAAAATATCATATTTTCCAATGTATTCCTTCTTATGGAGAGCTATAAAATCTGCTTCATGAACTAAATATTCAGATTTAATAGGATTTTTTCCAAATCTTAGATGAGAAACAGTAACGCCGCCAGATTTATATGAATCATAAGAAAAATAAGCTTGAGTATAAAAATCTGTATTTTCTCCAATAATTTTTATAGAATCTTTACAAGAACCAACTGTTCCATCAGAACCATAACCCCAAAATTTACAAGCTGTTCTATTTTTAAAGCCTAAGTCTAAATTTTCTTCGTAAGAAATTGATTTATTAGTTACATCATCCTTAATTCCTACTACAAAGTCATGTTTTGCTTTCTGATCTAAATAATCGAAAACGCCTTTTACCATGCCAGGGGTAAATTCCTTAGATGAAAGACCATATCTTCCACCAATGATTTTCACATTTTTATATTTTTCATTTTGTCCAAGTAAAGAAGAAACATCTAAATAAAGTGGTTCTCCTAAAGATCCTGATTCTTTGGTTTTATCTAAGACAGCAATTTTTTCAACAGTTTTTGGTAGTTTACTCAAAAAATGTTTTGCTGAAAAGGGTCTATATAGTCTAACTTTAAGAACTCCTACTTTAGTTTTGTTATTTTTATTTAAATATTCTACTGTTTCTTCAATAGTTTCTAATCCAGAACACATTGCTATAATAACTTTTTTAGCTCGGGGACTCCCAAAGTATTCAAAAGGTTCGTATTTTCGACCAGTTTTTTGAGCAAATAATTTCATATATTTTTCTACAATAGGAACCAGATTGTCATAATATTTATTTACACTTTCTCTCCCTTGAAAATATATGTTTGGATTTTTAGCTCCAACTTTTATGCTTGGATTTTCTGGGTTCAAAGCTCGTTTTTTAAACTTTTTTATAAAAGGCTCGACTTTTTTCAATAAGCTTTTTAATATTTTTTCGTCTATATCTATAATTTTTTTTATCTCACTAGAATTTCTAAAACCGTCAAAAAAATGTAAAAAAGGTATGCTAGATTCTAAGCTAGCTAAATGAGAAATAACTGCAAAATCTTGAGCTTCTTGAACATTAGCTGAACCTAATAAAGCAAATCCTGTATTTCTGGCAGACATTACATCGGAATGATCATTAAAGATAGATAAGGCCTGATATGCTAAAGATCTAGATGCTACATGAAATACTGTTGGTAATAATTCTCCAGCCATTTTATGCATATTTGGCAACATCAATAATAGTCCTTGAGAAGCTGTAAAAGTAGTAGTCATAGCTCCTGCTACCAGAGAACCATGGATTGTGCCAGAGACTCCAGCTTCACTCTGCATCTCTACAACACTAACTGTTTCACCAAAAAGATTTTTTTTGCCTTGAGAAGACCATAAATCAAATAGTTCCCCCATTGAAGTAGAAGGTGTGATTGGGTATATAGCCGAGACTTCACTAAATTGATAAGCCATTCTAGCTACTGCTGTATTCCCATCTACAATGAGGAACTTATTTTTTTGTTTTTTATTCATAATATATATTGATTATATTTTTAATAAACTATACTTCTTTGTTAATAATAACATTTTTATTTTAATTTAGGTAGAAAAATTTTTATAACTCGTTTTATCCCATTAAATAGATTATTTTTGTGTAATTATTTGTGAATTGATATAATACAATTAAGAATTCTTATTAATTCAAATTAAATATGGAAAATATAAAACAGAGAGATAAAAAATTGGAAGAGATAAAGAATAAAGTTATAAATTGTAAAAAATGCAATCTATATAAAAAAAGAATATATCCAGTGATTGGTCAGGGCAGCCATGAAGCTAAATTTGTTTTTATAGGGGAAGCTCCTGGAAAAAATGAGGATCAAACAGGTAAGCCCTTTTGTGGTAGATCCGGTAAAATTTTGGATGAATTATTAGAAAGTATTGATTTAGAAAGAAAAGATATTTATATCTGTAATATTTTGAAGTGTCGGCCACCTAACAACAGAGATCCTCAAATAGATGAAATTGAAAAATGCTCTCCTTATTTAGAGGAACAAATTAAGATTATTAATCCTCAAGTACTTTGTTCTTTGGGAAGATTTTCAATGGAATTTTTAATAAATAAATTTGGCTTAGAGAATAATAATAAATCAATTAGCGAAAATCACGGAAAAATTTTAGAGATTAAGATATCTTCTAAAAAAATGGTTTTAATTCCTCTCTATCATCCCGCAGTAGCTATTTATAATCCTAATATGAAGGATATTTTGAAAAAAGATTTTCAAGTTTTAAAAAACTATTAAAATTTATAAAACAAAAAACAAGCCTTTTAGAGTTTATCTTTAAGAAAATTTTTTAACATCTGTCGTAGTGTAGTTTTACCTTTGCTAGTTTTAAAATATCTTTCCCTTTTCAAGGCGCCGTGTTTATTTAAGTAGGCTTCATAAAAAATTAATTTTAAAGGTCTTTTATTTCGAGTTGATTTAACTTTACCATTTTTATGTTTTGAATATCTACTTTTGAGATTATTAGTAAAACCAATATAGAATTTATTATCTTTCAGGCTTAATAAAACGTAAATATGATACATAAAATAAAAGTTCCTTGTGTTAGCTCCCTGCCTGCCGGTAGGCAAGCTCAGCTCGGAAATAATAAAGTTTTGCTTCACTTCACTTTTTTATTTCACTCACTTTACGTCGCTAAATAAAAAATCACATTAATAATAAATGTGACCTTTTATATAATGCGACGAACCATTCATTTTATTCAGGTTCACCACATAAACCATTCACTTCGATAGATTTACATATAACACTGATATGAATTAAATTCATGGCAGTGCCATAAACCTGAGCGAAGCGAATGGTTTATGGAGCGAGTAAGGGGAATCGGACCCCTCTCTCAGCCTTGGCAAGGCCGTGTAATAGCCACTATACGATACTCGCCCTGTACCGTACGGTACAGGGCGAGTGTACCGCACGTAATATATTATTTTTAATTATTTTTTCTCTTCAACCTTTTCTTTTTTCTTTTCTTCTACTTTAGGTTCTTCCTTAATTTCTTCAGTCTTAACTTCGGCTGGAGTCTCTTCTACTTTAGGTTCTTCCACCTTCGCTGAAGCTTCGGCGGACGAGTCTTTCTTCTCTTTGGCTTCTTTAGTTTTCTTGTCATCCATAGCTTTAGCGGAGGATGATTCTTCTGCTGCAGCTTTTTTCTTATTTATTTTAACAGTTCTTTTTTTACTGATTTTAACTGCCTTTTTCTTATCAGCTTCAATAAGACCGTTTCTTACAAAAAGATTATGAACTGTATCTGATGGTTGAGCGCCTACTGATAACCAGTATTTTATTCTATCTGTTTTTAATTCTGTTTCTTTTGTTCGAGGATTATAAAAACCAAGCTTTTCTTTATAGTTAGCCCAAGGGTCTTTATGTTTTTCCATGACAACGATTCTATAGATTGGCATTTTTTTTCTGCCAATTCTTTTAAATCTAATACTTAACATATTCTAATGTATTATTGATAATATTAATAAAAATTTGAATTATCAAATTTATGTTAGCTCCTCGACTCGGAAATGTAAAGCTCTGCTTTTCATTTCTCTTGTCTTACGTCGCTAATTAAAAAAAGCGTTTTGTGACGTTCGCTGCTAGTATGATAATGTTTTTGAAGCCGAATGTCAAGCTAACAACCTCTCTTAATCACTGTATTGTTCAGCCTGGTTGAAGCTGATAGATAATAGCTTAGAAATGCTATTATTGTCCATTGTAATACCATAAAGTCGTTCAGCTTTGTGCATAGTAGCCCTATTATGCGTTATACAGATGAATTGGGTCTTATCCTTTAAATTATCAATAATTTCCGCAAAACGCTCTGAATTTGCTTCATCAAGAGCAGCATCTACCTCATCAAGCACAACAAAAGGAGATGGGTTATTATAAATAATTGCACATATTAAGGCTATGGATGTTAATGCTTTTTCGCCACCTGATAAGAAGGTCATATTAGCTTGTTTTTTACCAGGGAGTTTTACAGATATAAGTATATCGGAAATTACTTTTGTTTTCCCTTCGTATGTTTTGTCTTTTATTTCTTCGTCATTCCCTGATTCATCTTCATCATTTTTTTTCTTTTCTTCTTCGGTCTCTTCTTTATCTTTTTTCAATAATTCTTTAGGGATTTCTTTTTTAATTGTTAGATTAGCATGACCACCGTCGAATAAAATTTGAAAATATTTATTAAAAGTTTCATTTATTTTTTTGAAATTCGAATAAAATTTTTCTTCAATCTTTTTATTTAAATCATCAATAATCTTTTTTAAATTTTGAGAAGCTTTATCTAAATCTATTATTTGTTTTTCTAAAAATTCATGTTTTGTTTTTACTTCATCAAATTCATTTTGAATATCTTCATCAATACCACCAATTTGACTGAGTTGCCTCTTATATTTATTTATTTCATTAAACATTTCATTTTTATCAATGTGTTCAATGTTATAATTAAGTTTTTCTTTATTTATTTCTTCATATTCCATTTCTCTATTCAAATCTTCGTAGTGAGTTTGGTATTTAGTTAGTTCAATATTAATATCTTGTATTTTAGAATTTTTTTCATTAAGTTCTTCTTGTATTTCTCTAGCTTTTCTTTGCATTTCAAACAAGGATTTCCTATTTTCTTCGTTTTTTATATTTAAAGTATTGATTTCTTTTTTAGTATCATTAATTTGAGCATTAAGATTATTAATTTTTTCATTAATGCCAGCAATCATTTTTTCAATTTGTTGATGAGTTTCTGATTTATCTTTAGCATCAGCTATGCTTATTTCTAAGTTTATTTTTTCAAGTTTAGATTTTATTTCTAATTGTCTATTTTCTAGGTTTTTAATTTTAATTTCAACAATATCTTTTTTATTTTTTAATTCATAAATTTCATTGACATAAGAATCCTTGCTTGCTAAATATTTTTGGAATTTATTTTGTAACTCTTTATAATTATCATTATTATTATCAGAATTTTCCTCATTTATTTTTTTATGAATAGATTCAATCTCTTTACTTATAAAATAAATTTCTTTTTTTAATTCTTTATATCCAATATTTTCAATATTTTCAACAATGTCTTGAATTTTATTATTTAGATTTTTAATTTTAATTTTTATTCCATTGGAATCAGATTCATATTCATTTTCAATATTTTCTTCTAATTTCGATTGGATGTCATTAATTTTTTTAATAAATTCGTCTTGTTTTTCTATTTTATTTTGTAACTCTTTATTAATTTTTTCGATTTCATCATTATATTTTAATAAATTATTTTGATTATTAATATATTCTTGATCTAATTCTGTTTTTTGATTATTAAGCCAGTTGATATTATTTTTTCCCGTATTTGAGAATTCTAAATTAAGTTTTCCTTCATAAACCACCTTATCATGAATTAATTTATTTTTTTGATCAATTAGTTCATTATATTCTTCTTGAAACTTGTCGAATTGT
>JAUVAE010000020.1 GCA_030591905.1 Candidatus Komeilibacteria bacterium | reverse complement strand
GAAATATTCACTCCTAAATTACCAAGAGCCAATACTATTCCAAAAGCCCAGATACAAATTTTAATAATAAGTTTAATTGTTCGAGCAATAGAATCGTTTTCTTTGCCTTGGACTTTAAATAAATAGTCAATCATTTTTTCTAAAGCATGAATTACTTCATAAATAACTGTAATAATAAAAAGAATATTTATTACTTTAATTGCTATATCTGGAATGACTAAAGTTTTTATGGAAATATATAAAGAAGCTAGTAAATAAAATGGTGGTTTAATTGTTTTAAATATGTCTATTAAGACATCATCAAAATTAGTTTTAGTTTTTTCAGCTAATTTTTTTAATTTAGCCAAGATAATTTCTCGAAAAATTTTTAATAAAATAAGCAGACCGATAAATATTATAGCTGCTTTTAAATAAGCGTATCCACTATTTCCCCAAAGAATGAGGTTTTTTAATTGTTCTAAAAACATAAGTTTGATTATTAAATTATTTAAACTATTTTTATGGCTTGATTATAACAAAAAATAGATCCACTGCTTAATAATTTTTCGTAACGAAACGAAAATAATTTTGAGCGAAAATTATAAAAAACGAGGAATTTACGTAGAATACATAGATGATGAGTTTTGAATAATTTGTAGCTAAAATTTTAAAGTTGCAGTAGAAAAGGTTATTAAGTAGCGGATCTAATAAGATTTCATCACAATCCACTAATTGAATTATAGCAGATTTAAAGCTTTGAACAAGATAAATTTTGAATAAAAAAACGGCTCTGAAATTACAGAGCCGAGTACATAAATATTTCTTTTAAACGATCTTTTCAAGCCAGTCAATGATTTCTATCATGGGTTTAATATGAGATTCCATGAATCTTTGGGCTTGAAGACAAACAACATCATAGGAGTTGACATCTTCCATACCTGGAAATCCCCAACCACCCTTTTTTTTGTCCTTTCCTGCTTTCCAAGAGGAAACCGGAAGAGTTGAGAGGCCCTTGATGTTACCTAGGTAAACATTACTGTCATTTACAGAATCTCCTGGTGCAGTCCGGTTCATGCCGAACATATTCCGGCCAGCTCGATTAAGGTGTGTTTGTAATTCTTTTAGTTCTTTGATGATTTCATCATAATAATTCTTCTTGTTTTTCCCACAGAAAGTAGTAATGAGGTTTTTAAGGTTCTCAATTTCCTGGTCTTCGCAGACTGAAACCGTCTCGAAGAATCTGATAAGTTTAATGAGTGCGTCGCTTTCTCCAGAAAGTTCTTGCAAATCCTTTTTTAGTTTTTGTAAACCCGGCATTAACTTAAGCAGTTTTTTCTTTAAAGCTTTTTTAATTTTCATTTTTTCCTCCGATTTATTTTGTTTTTAATATATATTAATAGCATATATATAAGATAATGTCAATGGTTTTTGTTTTTTAGTTCCTTAGTTTTAATGTTATAATACAGATATGCAGGAAGCATTATTGTATAAAAAAAATAAGAATAGGACAGTCGATTGTGAACTATGTAATCGTTTTTGTAATATCCCAGAAGATGAGACTGGTTTTTGTGGAGTTAGGAAAAATATAGGAGCTAAATTATATTCTTTAAATTATAATAGACTGATTGCTAAGAATATTGATCCGATTGAAAAGAAACCTTTTTTTCATTTTTTACCAGGATCTTTGGCTTATTCTGTGTCAGCAATGGGTTGTAATTTTCATTGTTTGAATTGTCAGAATTGGCAGATATCACAATTACAAAGAATTGAAAAATTAGATAATAAATTTCCTGGAGAACTTATCAAAGCAAAACAAATTATTAAAGATGCTCAGGAAAATAATTGTTTATCAATCGCTTATACTTATACTGAACCAACAATATTTTTAGAAACAGCTTTGCCTATTATGAAATTGGCTCATCAGAATAAATTGAAAAATGTTTGGATTTCAAATGGTTTCATGAGTAAAAAATGCTTGGATTCTATAATTCCCTATTTAGACGCTATAAATATTGATTTAAAGTTTTTTTTAAATAAAAAATATCAGAAAATAACTGGTGGTTCATTAGAACCGATTCTTGATAATTTAGTTTATTTGAAAAAGAATAAAATTTTTATTGAAATAACAACTTTATTAATTCCTGGAGAAACAAATGTTAAGGGACAGCTTAAAAATATTGCTAATTTTATTGTAAATAAGCTGGGTAGTGATACTCCTTGGCATATTTCTAAGTTTTCACCAGAAATTTCATTTAAATTATTATCGAAAAATTCTACTTCTCTTCAAGAGTTAGAAGAAGCTTATCAGGCCGGCAAGGACGCTGGATTAAAATATGTTTATTTAGGGAATGTAGCTACTGATGATCGGGAAAATACTTATTGTCCAGAGTGTGGGGCTTTAAATGTTGAAAGACAGGGTTATATTATTACCCGTAATGATGAAAGTGGTTTATGTCAGAATTGCAAACATAGTCTAAACATAATAACTTAAGTTATAAATTATTTATGAAAAAACTTTTAGTTTTAATTTTATTTTGTTCTATATTAATACCAAGTTCTAATATTTTTGGTCAGTCTTTGGATATTAATTTTAACCAGAATTATATTATTTCAGATTTTGAACTGGAAAATTATAATTCAATGAATTTGTATGATATTCAATATTTTTTAAGTAGACATTCTGGTATTTTAAGATACTATGTTACTAATAATACTAGTAACGGAGAAATATTAACGGCTGCGGAAATTATTTATCAAGCTTCTCAGAAGTATCAGATAAACCCTAAGTATCTCCTAACTTTATTACAGAAAGAACAAAGTTTGATAACAAATTCTCATCCAACCGTTAAAGCCTTGGGATGGGCTGCTGGTTATGCTATTTGTGATTCATGTAGTATGAGCGATCCTTATTTACAGAAGTATAAGGGATTTTATAATCAGGTTATGTATGCTGCTCAGAGGAATAGGTTTTATATTGAAAATCAAGACAAACCTTGGCTTTTTCAAATAGGTCAAGAATATAATATAGATGAACGGGTTGTTACTCCTTATAATCAAGCGACTGCTTGTTTATATAATTATACGCCTCATATAAATGGTAATTATAATTTTTGGAAAATATGGAATAAATGGTTTACTAGAAAATATCCGAATGGTTCAATTTTGAAAGAAGTAAAGTCATCAGGAGTTTGGTTAATTAAAGAAAATAAACGCTGGCCCTTCATTACTTGGACTGCTTTCACTAGCAGGTATAATCCTAAAGATATTATTGAAGTTAATTATAGTGATTTAGCTAAATATCCAATAGGTAATGCAATTAAATTTATAAATTATTCATATTTAAAGACACCAAATGGACAGACTTATTTATTAGATAATAATGAATTAAGGGCCTTCGCTTCTAGAGAAGTAGTTAGATATTTTGGAGTTAATCCCGAAGAGGTAATTGATATAGAATGGGAAGATTATCGTTATTATACTGAAGGTAAAGATATAACTATGAATAGTATGTATCCCAATGGAGCTGTATTAAAGAATAAAGATACTGAGGATATTTATTATGTTAAAGACGGAGTCAAATCATTTATAGTAGATGATCATATCTTAGAGACAAATTATTCAAATCAATTCATAGTTACAGTTTCTACTGACGAGCTTAATAATTTAGAAGATGGTGAGCTGATTAAATTTAAAGATGGAGTATTAATAAAATCTAAAATTAATAGTACAGTTTATATAATATCAGATGGTCAGAGAAGACCAGTTGTAAGTGGAAAAGTTTTTGAAGATTTAGAATATACTTGGGAGGATATTATTGAAGTAGATGATTATGTTGTGAATATTCATGAACTTGGTGGTGTAATTGAAGAACAAGAAGAAGAAATTGTTGAAGAAGAATTAATGCCTATTGATGAAGTAAGTAACCCATTATAAATATGTCACAAATACACACATTTTTTATCCCTCATAATCCTTTAATGATTTCCAAGATTGGACAAGAATATTCCAAAAAGGTTTTGTCTTCGATTAAAGCTCTTAAAGATATAAAACAGAAGATATATAATATAAATCCGGATAAGATTTTTATTATTACTCCTCCGTCTAATAACTTTGATAATATAATAATTAATCAAAGCGAAAAATATTTAGTTAATTTTAAATCATTTGGAGATTTATCATTAGAGTTTGAAGCACCAGGTGATTTAGATTATAGCACCAGATTAAGAGATTTTTTAAGACATAGTAATTTTAATGTGAATTTATTTTCTAAGGAGATTGTTGATCGTGGATCTTTTGTTCCTCTTTACCATTTAAATAAATATCATATTTTTTCTAAGGGTTTTGAAAATAAATTAATTCATAATTCGCGTATTAAAAATGAGTTTATCATAATAAATTCTTCAAATAGTGACTTAGATTATCATTTAAAGTTTGGGGAGCTGTTTTATAAATTTTTAAAAGATCAAAAAGAAAATATTGTTGTTATCGCTTGTGGAGATTTATTAGGGCGTGTTAAAAAACAAAAAGATCATCACATTGAAGTTACTAATCAGATAATAGATAGTTTAAAAAATGGACAATATAAGAAAATATCTAAATTAAGCGGTGAATTTAAAAAAGGCTTTTATCCGGGGATAAAGCCATTAATGACTATAATACCATTGGTATCAAAATTAAATTTAAAACCAAATATATTATCTTTAGATAGGGAGTTTAATGAGGTTTATCTAACAGTTGAGTTTGTATAATTAATTAGTTTTGTTTTATATTTGATGGACAGGATTTTGGTAGATCCTGTTTTTTCCATTTTCTAAGGTAATATAACCAATCTTTTAAATGGATTTTAGATAATTTATTAAATAAAATAGAGTGAAATATATTTTTTTCAGCAGATGCTTTTTGATGTAAGTGTAATGCTGAAGTGTTTCCTAAATAATAGACAGCTTTTCCATTGTTCCATAGATTTCTGCAGAGATCCATATCACTAAGATACATAAAAAAGTTGGGATCATGATGTTTATAAACATCTTCTTTTTTTAATATATAGCAAGAACCCATTATCCAGTCTACTTTTTTAATAGATTGATGATTAAAATCTTTCATTAAAAATTTGTGAAGCCATTTTTGGCCAGATTTGGTTTTACCCAATGAAGTTCTTCTATAGAATGGATAATGCCAATCAGGAAAACGATAACAGGTTTCTTGAGTACTTTGATCAGCATTAATTAATCTGGGAGCTACTAGGCCGGCATCTGGATGTTGCTGAATGAAATTAAGTAATTCTTCAATAGATTTTTTTTCTATTCTAATATCGGGATTTAGAATTGATACATATTTACCTTGGGCGTTTTTTACTCCAATATTATTCCCCTTAACATAACCTAGATTTTGATCTGATTTTATAAATTTAACTTGAGGGAAATTTTTTTTCAGTATTTTTTCAATATTATCTCCAGAATTATTATCTACTACAATTATTTCTGAATTAAAATCAAAGTTATAATCATATAACTTTGTTAATTGATATTTTATTAAATTTGCTGATTTATAATTTAAAATTATTATAGATAATTCCATAAGTTTATTGATCGTACCATTTTGATAAATTTTCTGATTTTATTCTGACTATATTTTTAAAGATATATTTTCTTTTAATTCGTATTTTTTTAATTTGTTTTTTATTGTTTAGGAAAAATTTAAAAGTTTGTTTTTCAAAAAATAAAATATATATTAATTTTTTGAACTCATAAAAAAATATATACGGGAAGCATTTAAGAATATTTTTTTTGAATTCATTTTTAATAATGCAAAAAATATGATTTTTGTAAGAATGTTGATTAACCCAGTCAGATTTAATTTTTCTATTTTTAATAATAGAAGTACCTTTTTTAATGCTTCGATCGTGATAAGCGATTGTTTGAGGGAGAAAATAAGATTTATAGCCAGCTAATTGTAATCTATAAGCTAAATCAATATCTTCTTTATAAGAGAAGAAATCTTCATCAAAATATTCGTTTTCAATTTTTATTTTTTCTAAAGCTTTTTTATTGTAAATTGGACAAGACCCAGAAGTTCCGAATATTTCTTTTTGTTTTTGAAATTCTTCTTTATCTTTTTCACCTTGTCCGATGTCAATAATTTGATGATTTTTAAATATTTTTAAACCACAAGTATCTATAATATCGGTTTTTCCAATATCAAGTAATTCCCGAGCTCTTTCTGGTTCAATTGTATTTCCAATGTCTAATTTTTTAAAATTCCAATGGTATATTTTGGGACTAAGAGAGCCAATATTTTTTTTCTTCTCTAAAAATTTTAAAGAATTGTTTAGAAAATTTTTATCTAAAATTACGTCTTGGTTTAAACAAAGAACGTAATTTGAATTAGTCCAAGATAATAATTTATTGTGCCCTTTAGCAAAGCCAAGGTTTTCTTTAAGAGCGACAACTTTTAAATTGGGATAGTGTTCTCGAAGATACTTTACAGAATCGTCAGTAGATCCATTATCTAAAATATTCAATTGCCAATCTTGGAATGTTTGTTTTAATATTGATTCAATACAAAAAGGTAGGTATTTTTTACCATTCCAGACTACTAAATTTATATCGATTTTTGCCATTTAATTAACCTCTCTCTGTCCTTCGGACATCTCTCTCCTAGTCAGGAGAAAGATTATTAGACAGGGCTTTTTTTAATTTTATTAAAACTTCCTCTAAATTATTTTTAACTTTTTCGTTTTTAAATCTTATTACTTGATAACCAGCTATTTCGAAAGCTTCTGTTCGGAATTTATCATATTTTTTCATCTCTAGATCATTATGTGTCTTACCGTCAATTTCTATAATCAATTTTTTCTCTGAACAACAGAAGTCAGCTATAAAATGATAATCTTCGAATATGAATGCTGCTTGGCGACGGAATTTAAAACCTAACCTTTTAGCTCTCAATTCTCGCCAAAGAATCTTTTCAGGTTCAGTCATTCTCTTTTTCAATATTCTAGCTTTTGTTAACGCTTTAGCATTTAACATATAAATCATTTTTTATCTTAGTCTTCCCTCTCCTGACTAGGGGAGGGATTGAGGGAGGGGTAGTTACATTTGACTTTATCTAATATTATAATACTAATAATAATAAAACTAATTCCTAAAGGGTGATCTAAATAAGGCGAGAATATATGGATAGAAGAAATAGTTATCAAGGAAAAGGCTAGAGATATAATTAATATTGATTCACTCTTGGGCCATTTATTTATTGCCAGTTTAACAGAATCGATTATTATTTTCAATATTAAATAAAAATATGCTAAAAGACCTAATATTCCAAATTTCATCCAGATGCTTAACCAGCCCCATTCAAAGCTATAAGTTGTAACTGTGCCATCAGGATTTTTTTCATTTCTATTCCGAGGATCATGGGACATATAAGTGATTTCTTGAGCCAAACCATTTCCTAGGAGTGGTTGAGCTTTAATTTTCTCTAGCATATGAGGTAGTAGTTCTAAGCGAGAATTACTAGCCGCCTCACCCTCAGATAATCTTTTAGCAAATAAACTATCTAAGTCAGCGTCGGTATAAGGTATTTTAACGAGTAAAAATATAAATAATACACTTAATGTTACCAAGCCTATAAATTTTAAATAAACTTTAATAATTTTTAAAAATTTAACTTTTTTAATTATTAGCCAGACAAATAACATTAATAAAAATACAACTAAGCCTATCCAGTAGCTTCTAGAAAGACTTATTAATAGAGCGCTTAGGGCTAATATATTTAAAGTTATTAATAATCTTCTATCTTTTTTATCAACTATATGTTTTTTAAAATTTAAGAGACAGAAGGTTATTATAAAAGAAATTAGAATATAGATTTGGCTTTGAAAAAATATTCTAAAAAAGTTTTTGTTAACCATTGTAATTTCTCCGATTCTAGAGTCCCGGAGCCATTCATAAAGAATAGTTAGATTTATTCCCGAAAAATGATGGGAGAAAATATAAAAAGATAATATTGTTTTAATAGAAAAGAATAAAGACCCGGCCAGGAATATATAAATAAGATTTTTTATTATTTTTTGGTCTTTAATTATTTGATAAAAAATTGGGAGTATCAGGATAAAAAGATAGCCATTTAAATCAAAGAATATGTTAACTAATCCTCTACTTTTAAATAAAGCGATTATTATTCCCAATACTAACATTCCTAAATATATTAAAAATGGAATAAGATAAGAGCTTTTAAAGAAATCAAACTTTTTAGTTTTAATTAAATATATTATTCCAGATATAAAAGCTATTATAAAAATAGCCATTCTAAAAGAAAGGGTAAATCCATTAATATTGAGGTCCATTAAGTGTCCATGAGAACCAATAAAGAGCTCTAATAAAGGAATATAGACTATAAAACTTGTTTTCTTAAGCATTAAATAAAATAAAGCTAAACAAGTGATTATAAAGAATATAGTTTCGAATCTGGGAAAGGTATGAGTCCAAAAGAAAAAAATGTCTGCTATGACTAGAGACCAGAAAGTATATTTGAAATAATTGTTATTCCAGGTGGTTATATTCATCATGTTTTTACTTTTGATTTGATATTTAATTTTTTTCTTTGTCATCCTGGATTTACTTCAGGATCTTTTAATAAAAGGATTAAGAATGATTCTAGATTCTGAATCAAGTTCAGAATGACAATGAGGGAACGATTTTCAAAGACAAAGAAAAGTTAAGTATTTGTTTTAGATTTAATATTAAGTTTAGCAATTATACTGCCAAATATCCAAGCTATTTTTAAGATTATCCATTGCCATAAAGGGTGCCATTTCTGAAAATATTTAAGCATTGAATTTTTAAAATATTCTTGAGTCACTCCCCGAGGTAATTGCTCAATTTAATTATCAACTGGCAAGAAGAAAGTAATATCATTGAAATATGTAAGAAATGATTTTATAAATATTCTTGACAGCTGATAAAACCATTTGCAGGGGAATAAGAGG
>JAUVAE010000015.1 GCA_030591905.1 Candidatus Komeilibacteria bacterium | reverse complement strand
CATGGGAAATCCACTTTAGCGGATCGTTTTTTAGAATTGACAGGAACTATCTTAGAAAGAGACATGAAAGCCCAAATTTTAGACACAATGGACTTGGAGAGGGAAAAGGGAATTACTATCAAATTACAGCCAATTAGGATGCAATATAAAGCTTCTAGTGGCGAACAATATTTATTAAATCTAATAGACACTCCTGGTCATATGGATTTTGGCTATGAAGTATCACGATCAATTGCTTGCGTAGAAGGAGCGATATTAATTGTTGATGCTACTCAAGGTGTTCAGGCTCAGACTTTAGTTAATTTAAGATTTGCCCAAGATCAAAAGTTGAAAATTATTCCAGTAATGAATAAAATTGACTTGCCAACAGCAGATATTGAAAAAGTTAAAAAAGAAATTATTAATTTATTAAAATGTGAGGAAGATGAAATTTTAGAAATTTCAGCAAAAACAGGACTAGGAGTTGATAAGTTAATAGAAGAGATAGTTGATAAAGTTCCAGCACCTAAAGAGAGCGTAAATAACAGCAGAGCTTTAATTTTTGATTCTATTTACGATGAATATCGCGGAATAATTTCTTATGTCAGGGTTTTTGGCGGTTCTTTTAAGAGAGGTGATAAAGTAAGATTCTTAGGCACTAATAAATTGAGTGAAGTTTTAGAAGTTGGATATTTTAGAATTAGCAGAGAGAAATCACCGGAAATTAAAAATGGGGAAATAGCTTATATAATTACTAGTGAAAAAGATTTAAGAAGTATTAGGGTTGGTGATACTATTGGTATCCAAAATGAAAATACAGAAGCTTTGGCTGGTTATAAAATAGTTAAGCCGATGGTATATGCTGGGGTTTATTCTCAGGGCGGGGATAAATATGAAGAGTTAAGGGATGCTGTAGAGAAATTAAAATTAAATGATGCTTCTATTGAAATAGAACCAGAATCTTCCCCAGTTTTTGGTTTTGGATTTAGATGTGGTTTTTTAGGTCTTTTACATTTAGATATATTTTTACAAAGATTAAAAAGAGAATATGATTTAGAATTGGTTGTGACGGTTCCTTCTGTAGCTTATAGAGCTTATTTAAGAGAGGGCGTTGCTGCTAAATATTCTAAGAATAAGAAAATACATATTTTAAAAGATGAATTAGGTGAATATATAATTTTGACTAAACCATCTGAGCTTGATATTCAGTCTGTGGATTGTATTGAAGAGCCAATAGTAGATATGGATGTTATTACTCCTGCTGAGTATATGGGACCGGTAATGAGTTTGGTAGAGAGTAGAAGAGGGAAATATTTAAACACAGAATATTTAGATCAAGATTTGGTGGTTTTAAAATATAAAATACCTTTAGCTCCAATTTTAGTAGATTTTTATGATAAGCTTAAGAGTGTCAGCAAAGGATATGCTTCTATAAATTATGAATTTTCTGAATACAAATTAGTAGACTTAGTTAAGTTAGATATTTATATAGCTGAAGAACTAGTTGAACCTTTGTCTAGTTTTGTTTATAAAGACGATGCTTTTAGAGTGGCTAAAGCAATCGTTCTTAGATTAAAAGAAGCAATTTCTAGACAGCAATTTGTAATAAAGATACAAGCTGCAATTGGAGCGAAAATTATTGCAGCCGAGAGATTAAGTGCTTTACGAAAAAATGTTACTGAAAAATTATATGGAGGCGATGTAAGTAGAAAAAAGAAACTTTTAGCAAAACAGAAAAAAGGTAAAAAAAGAATGCAAAGTCAAGGAAAAGTTGCATTACCACAAGATGTGTATTTATCTGTTTTGAAACGAGATTAATTTAGGACTATAATAAACTTAGCGGAATAAAGGAGCAATTGTCCAAGACAACATGCTGAGAACCATAAAACCTGCCAGAATTGCCCAAAGTATTTTTAATTTTTTTCTTTTCATATGTCTAATTTTAACAAATATTTGCCAAATGATGAAGAGTTATTAGAAATAATTCATTCACTTAAGTTTGTTTTGTATTTTAAACTTTTCTTAGCCATAATTATATTTTTAGTTCCTTTCTTTTTTATGATTCCAATTTTGAGTTTAGGAATGAAGGGAATTATATTGTCTTTGTTAATAATTTTTTTAGCTTCATTTTATATTTTTATTTCTTATAATAAATGGGTTTATAATTGTATTATTTTAACAGAAAAGAAACTTTACAGATTTTATCAAGAAGGATTTTTTCATAGAGGTGTTAAAGAATTTTATTTAGATAATATTGATGAAATTAATATTGAATATCAGGGTTTGATAAGTAAGGTTTTTAAAGTAGGGGATTTAGTCATTTATTTGAAAAATAATAAGTATGTTGATTTAAACGATATCCCTGATATTAAAAGAGTAAAAAATAGGATTTGGGAGATAATTAGTTAATTTTTTAAATTTTAGGGATTATTTGTGTGATTGGGCTTTTTACAAATTGCCCTTTTTTTATTATAATAAATATATGAAACAAAATGATTCATTATTCTTTAGAATATTTTCTTCTAAAATATTTTTTGTGATATTTTTAATTATTGTTATTTATTTATCAATGAGTGTTTATCGTGAAATAAAACAAAGATTAGAAGTTAAAAGAAGAATTTCTGATCTCAAAATGGAAATAGAAAATTTGGGTAATGAAAATAATAAATTAAATAATTTAATTGAATATTTTGAAACAGAAGAATATATTGAATCTACTTCTAGAGAAAAGTTGGGCTATAAAAAGCCAGGTGAAAAAATTATAGTTTTTACAGAAGAAAATACGGACAATATTTTAAATGTTAATAGTCAAGAAATCGAATATGAAAATATATCAAATATAAGATTATGGTGGAATTATTTTTTTAATAATATTGATGTATGAATATATTAATTACTAGAAAGAGGATTATTATTTTTTCTTTATATGTATTGTTAGCAGTAATTATATTTTGTTTTTTTGATATTTATTTTTTTGGTTATCAGACGCCTTTAAGTAAATTTACTACTAAAATTATTCCTTACCCAGCTATTATCATTAATAATGATATAGTAAGTATTAATAAATATGAGAATTTTTTAGAACAGTATGAATCCTACCTAATAGAATTTAACAGAACTAAAAATAAATTTGATCATAGGCTAGCATTGAAAGCGATGATTCAAAGCATTGCTTTAGAGCAAATGATTTTAAAACTTAATATTAATATTAATGATCAAGAATTTGATGATTATATAGATAATTTTTATAAAAATAATAATATCGCTGAAATTAATAGAGATAAGTTTAGTAGTTATTTTTTAAAACCAATTTTTTATCGGCAGAAAATTTTAGAAAAAATTACAAATGATAATTTTAATTTAGAAAATAAAAAAAAGATAGAAATAATTTATAGTGACTTAATTAAAGATCCAGATATATTTAGTAGTTATTCTGATTTATATAAAGATGATAATCTTGGTATTGATGGGAGTCTAATAGGATGGCTTTCTTATGGAAGACTTCCTGAATCTTTAAAAGTAAAAGTTGATAAAATGCAAGTAGGTGATTTCACCTCAGTTATTAAAAGTATTTCTGGATACCATATATATAGATTAAATGGTAAAATAAAGAATGACAGCGGTGATTATTATTATCAGTTTGATCAGATATTTTTACCAATTGAGAATTTTAATAATTATTTAGATAATTTTTTACAGAAAAGTAGGATATTATATTTTTTGAAAACGATAAAATAATTTATTTTGCCGAGACCTGCCTGCCGGTAGGCAGGTAGCTCCCTCCTTCGTCCCGAGTACGGGACTTCGGAGGACAAGTAATATATTTTTTTGAGCTTATTCGTTATAATTAATTAATTATTACATTATTAAATTAGATTAATGCCGAGATAGCTCAGTTGGTAGAGCAACGGTATCGTAAACCGTGGGTCGGGGGTTCGAATCCTCTTCTCGGCTCCATTCTTCGCACAGCGAAGGATGCCCTGTGAAGCTTTAGCGAAGCATGGGCGGATTTCTATGGTAAGTTTTATAGTAAATAGTAATCTGTGCTTCGAATGGCACGGCCATCAAGATTAATTAAGATTTGTTTAATTGTAAACCGAATATATGATTGAAATTACTAATTTATCAAAATTTTACAACCCGAACGTTTGGGCTTTAAATAAAGTCTCCTTAAATATTTAACCTGGTGAGTTTGTTTCTATTGTTGGGCAAAGTGGAACAGGTAAGTCTACCTTAGTGAAAATGTTAATAGCCGATGAAGCTCCTACTGACGGCAAAATAGTGATTGGTGGATGGGATATTACTACTATTAGAAATTATGATGTTCCATATTTGAGAAGACAAATTGGTGTTGTCTTTCAAGATTATAAATTATTACAAAAGAAAAGTGTTTATGAAAATGTTAGTTTTGCTTTGGAATCTTGTGGAACTCAAAAAAGTAGAATTTATAAAATAGTTCCTCAGATTTTAAAAATTGTTGGACTACAAAGTAAGGCCGACCGATATCCATATCAGCTTTCTGGAGGAGAACAACAAAGAACAGCAATCGCTAGGTCATTAGTTCATCAACCAAAGTTACTAATAGCTGATGAACCTACTGGTAATTTGGATTCAATTAATTCTAGAGAAATTATTGATTTATTATTGAGAATAAATAATTTAAATACTACTGTTATTTTAGTTAGTCATGATAGAGATATTATAAATAGTTTGGGAAAAAGAGTTGTAACCATGGATGATGGAAAGATTATTAGTGATCAAGTTAGGGGAAGATACATACTTTAATTTTTTTAGAAAAAAATTAAAGAAATTTTAAATTTTTAATTTCAAGTTTTAAATTTATGATGACATCATTTTTAAGAGTAATGAAATTTGCCCTTCAAGGTTTTTGGAGAAATATTTGGCTTTCTATTATTAATATTACTATTTTAATATTAACTCTTTTCGTAATTAATTTTTTAATAGGATTTAATTTATTAGCTGACAATGCTGTTAATTTAGTAAATGAAAAAATTGATGTTAATTTATATTTTAAAGAGAATATAAGTAGTGAAAAAATAGAGGAGATAAAGCAAAAGATTTTGGCATCAGAATATATTGAAAATGTGGAATTTGTTTCTTCTGAAGATGCTCTAAATAGTTTTTTAAGCAGACACGAATCAGATGAACATATTGTAGAAGCAGTTAATGAGCTAAAAGAGGGTGATGGTCAGGTTTTCCTCTCTAGTTTAAAGATTAAAGCTAGAAATATGGATATGTATGATGATATCCTGATTGAGCTAAAAGAGAGTCAATATAGCAGTTTATTTGAGATTGATGAATCGGAATTTAAAGATTATACAAATATGACTAATCGTCTTAGTGATATTTCTAATAAGATTAAATTATTCGGATATGTTGTCTCAATTATATTTATTTTAATTGCTTTGATGATGGTTTATAATACAATCAAGATTGCTACTTATACCCATCGGGAAGAAATTGGAATAATGAGATTGGTGGGGGCCACAAATAATTTTATTAAGAGTCCTCTTATATTTGAGATAATACTTTATAATTTAATTGCAGTAATTGCAGTGGTAATACTGTTTTATGGCTTTCTTTCAGTAATGAATCCTTTGTTGATAAAATTGTTCGAAGGTTACCCCTTAAATTTAATGGAATATTTTAATAGTAATTTTATTTGGATTTTTGGAGGTCAGTTTTTAATAATGAGTTTATTTTCTGTTATCAGTAGTTCAATTGCTCTTAAGAAATTTTTGAAGATATAGTTTAAATTTTTTATTTAAGAAGATTTATCTTTCACGGGATTAGTCTTTTTAGTTTAAGTGAACATTAAATTAACCACCCCCAACCTCCTCTGTTTGTCCTCCTCTTAATAAGGGGAGGTGTCCTGAGTTTACCGAAGGTCGGAGGGGTCAGGAGGGGAGACAGGGGAGGTGAATCGAATTTTATTGAAAACAAAAAACCTCGTTGAATAACGAGGTTTTCTTATAGTAAATTATTTTTACTTTTTAGGGGTTTCTTTCTTAATAACTTTTTTAATAATTTTTTTCTCAACTTTCTTGTCTGCCGACTTGTCCGTCGTAGTTTTAACGGAGGTGGGAGCTTTAGCGGAGGCAGGTTTAACAATCGGTTTAGTGATTACGGACACTATAGTTCTAAGTTTTAAATTACCATCAAACCTTTTTACTTTTCTTTTGCTAAATTGAACAATTCCATTGATTAAAGAAATTAAAGAATCATCACCGGCTCTTTTTACGTTATTTCCGGGGTAATATTTAGTTCCTCTTTGTTTAACAATGATTTGTCCTGGTTTTGTAGCTTGACCATGCGATAACTTGATGCCAAGCATTTTAGCTTGGGAATCTCTTCCCAGCGACGTAGATCCGCCTGCTTTTTTATGAGCCATATAATTATTTCATTAATATTAATTCTATGAATAAAAGTATAACAGAAATAGGTATATTGTCAATCCCCCACTTTCTTTAAAACGCAATTATTAGTATTACTAATATTAACTAAATTTATAATAATAAAAATATTTAATATTAAAAATTAATATTTTAAAGAAAGTGGGGGAGACTTTGACTTAGCGCTTTGTTGATGGTATTATACTAGTATTGTAAAAGATATGTTTTGCATATTTTTTCGTGTATTTAGTTTCTAGAAATTAGAATTTTCTTTTAACTTTATACTTTTTAACTTTTAACTATTCACATATGTTATATTCTAAAAAAGTAATGGAGCATTTTAAGAACCCGCATAATTTGGGGGAGATTAAGAATGCTGATGCCGTGGGACAAGTTGGTAATCCAATTTGTGGCGACATTATGAAATTGTATTTAAAAATAAAAGATAATAAAATTAAAGATATTAGTTTTGAAACCTTGGGTTGTGGAGCGGCAATTGCCTGTTCTTCTATGATCACCCAAGAAGCCAAGGGAAAAACTTTAGATAAGGCTTTAGAAATTAATAAAGATATTATTGTAAAGAAATTAGGTGGTTTACCAGCACCTAAGATTCATTGTTCAATGCTAGCCATTGAAGCTCTTAAAAAAGCAATTAAAAATTATAAGGAGAAAAAATAAAATATTTATCCTGTTAAATCAAATTATTAGATAGATTTAATCGGATAATTAGATTGAAGTAATTAATTTAAAATGAATAAATTTGATAAATAATATTTAATAGGATGGAAAAAATAATTAAAAAATTACAAAATAAAATAGATAAAATAAGAGAAGTGTTAAAAATGGATGGTGGTGATATGGAAATTATTAAATATGATGAAAAAAATAATCTCTTACAAATTAAATTATTGGGCATGTGTCAAGGATGTCCGATGGCTGAAATTACTGTGAAGAATTTTATTGAAAAGGAACTGCAAAAAGAAGTTCCTGAACTTATAGTAGAAAAAGTTTAATAATATGAAAAAAATATATTTTGACAATGCTGCAACAACCCATGTTGATCAGAGAGTGCTAAAAGCAATGCTCCCATATTTTAGTAATGACTTTGGGAATGCTTCTTCTCTTCATAGTCTTGGACAAAAAGCCGAGGCAGCAGTTTTAAAAACAAAAGATATAATATCGGATTTTTTAAATTGTAAGGCCGAAGAAGTTATTTTTACATCCGGTGGAACTGAAAGCAATAATACTGTTTTAAAAAGTGTTTTTAGTGATTATCAAGGGCATTTAATTACTAGTGCCTTTGAACATCCTAGTGTTTTAGATACAGCTAAATTTTTGAATAAAAGAGGAGTAGAAGTAACTTTTATCAAACCAGAGTCAAATGGAGTAGTTGATTACCAGAAAGTTTTGAAAGCTATTAAGTCTAATACACGTTTGATTTCAATAATGTATGTGAATAATGAAATAGGAACTATCCAGCCAATTGGTAAAATTGGTAAAGAGTTAGCAGAAATAAATAAAGACAGAGAGAAAAAGATCTTATTCCATACTGATGCCGTGCAGGCTACTTATTTTGTTCCTATGGATATTGTTCGTTTAAGAGTAGATTTTTTATCTATGTCTGGCCATAAAATTTATGGTCCCAAAGGAATTGGAGTTTTGTATATTAAAAATGGAATTAGAATAACTCCTTTGCTTCATGGTGGACATCAGGAAAATGGTTTTCGAGCAGGAACTTATAATGTTCCTTCAATTGTAGGATTAGGAAAGGCAATAAGTTTGTTAACTAGTTCTGAACATGCTAAAGAAGTAGTTAAAATTAAAAAACTTAGAGATTCTCTAATGACCAAAGTTTTAAAAATCAAAGGTGTTACTTTAAATGGAGATAAAATCTCAAGACTTCCTAATAATGCTAATTTTTTATTTAAAAATATTGAAGGAGAAAGTTTATTGTTAAAACTTGATATGGAAGGAGTTGCTTGTTCTACTGGATCAGCTTGTGCTTCAGGGTCTTTACAAGCATCACATGTTTTATTATCTATCGGAGTAAAGCCAGAAAATGCTCATGGTTCTTTAAGACTTACAATTGGAAAAGATAATACCATCAGAGATATTGATCATTTTGTTGATGTTTTAAAAAGTATAGTTAAACAATTAAGATCATTTTCACCACTGAGATAGACCTTTTAAAAAATAATTTTACTACTGCAATTTCCATATTTCAGCCAAATTCATAAAAAATCTTTTCAGCTTAACTAATAATAAACTTCAAAAATTATTTTAAAGATTTGTCTCTAAATCTGAAAATTTCGTTACGTAATTTATTATTCAAAAAGTCTAAAATGCTGTATTTAAAAGAAAAATTCAAAATTTTTTTTGGAAAAAAGATTATCTATTGGTTAACAATTCTTACTTTGTCGGTAAATTTTTATTTATGGTATTTAATTTATAATTTTGTTAATTTTGGGAAAGAATTCCATGTCTTGCATTATAATGTTTATTTTGGAATAGATTTAATAGATTCTCCTCAGAAATTATTGAGCATACCTTTTTTGGGAATTCTCATTCTGATTATCAATTTATTCTTTTCTTATATTGTTTATATTTTTAAAAAAGAATTTATTATTCCTTATTTTTTATTAACCGCCAGTCTATTTGTTAATTTAGAATTAATTGTTTATTTAATTGGTGTTATCGGAATGGAATACTAGTACTGCCTTCGGCAGAATTATTAATGACGAATTTCGAATTTTAATTTGGAAATTATAAATTAATTAAAAAATTAAAGAATTAATAATTATATTAAAATTAAAAATTAAGAATTAAGAATTCAAAATTTATGCTTAATTTAATGGTAATAAAAATTTTCATTTTAACCACTTTATCATCTATTGTAGCTTTTGCTATCACTCCTTTAGTTACTCATTTTTTATATAAATATAAATTAGGAAAACAAATTCGAACTGAAAATAGTGCACCTATATTTTTTAAATTACATAAGAAAAAGGAAGGAACTCCTACAATGGGTGGAATTATTATTTGGGCAACTCTTTTGATTATAATATTTTCTTGTTATTTATTGTATATTATTTTTCCAGAGAGCGGAGTAGCAATTTTAAACTTTTTTTCTAGATCCCAAACACTATTACCATTAGGGGCTTTAGTTGTTACGGCAATTATTGGCTTATGGGATGATTATTTAGGTGTTAGAAAAATAGGTGCTAAGGGTGGAGGATTAAGTATGAGGAAAAAATTATTAATATATTTTGCAATATCTTTAATAGGTGCTTTATGGTTTTTCTTTAAATTAGATTGGGATATTTTGCATATTCCTTTTATAGGTAATTTTGAAATAGGATGGTGGATTATTCCTATTTTTACTTTTGTGGTAGCTGCAACCTCTTTTAGTGTTAATGAAACAGATGGATTGGATGGTTTGGCAGGCGGTTTATTATTAGTTTGTTTTGCTACTTTTGGAGTTATTAGTTTTTTACAGGGGAGATATGATTTGGCAAGTTTTTGTGGAGTTATAGTTGGTACTTTAGTCACATTTTTATGGTTTAATATTCCCCCGGCCAGATTTTTTATGGGAGACACAGGCTCTATGAGCCTAGGTATCACTTTGGGTATAATTGCTATGCTTACTAATACCTTACTTTATTTACCATTAGTAGCCTTTATATTCATTTTAGAATCTTTATCTGTAATCATCCAATTAATATCAAAAAAACTTAGAAATGGAAAGAAAATTTTTTTATCTACACCATTACATCATCATTTTGAAGCTATTGGCTGGTCAGAGTCAAAGATTGTTATGAGAGCGTGGTTATTAAGTGGAATTTTATCAGTATTTGCCTTAATTATTTATTTATTTGATAAGACAATAT
>JAUVAE010000108.1 GCA_030591905.1 Candidatus Komeilibacteria bacterium | reverse complement strand
TTCAATTAAAGAATAATTTCCTAAATTAGGCTGAATTAAAACATGCTTTTTATTATTTGATAAATCCTTCAATTTCAAAAACATTATTTCATTTTGCATTAATTTTAAGCTAGCATCTAATAAAACCATAGTGCCTATTTTCTTATACCCTTTTATTCCCTGATAAGGAGAAGCATTAATAATTAAATAATTATCAATTTTGGACGGTAAAATAGAAAAAGGATTTTGATTTAAAACTCCACCATCTACATAATAATCTTTACCTTTTTTTACTGGTGAAAAAATACCTGGAACAGCAATACTTGCTCGAATAGCTTTAAATAAACTTCCAGAAGAAAAAACAACTTCCTTGCCCTGAGAAAGATTAGTAGCATTAATATATAAAGGGATTTTTAATTTTTGAAATGTTTTAAAACCAATAAAATCTTCAATCAATTTTTGTAATTTATTAGTTTTATTAATCCCTAATTTAGAAATAGAAAAATCAAAAATATCAATAAATCTTTTACTAGTAATAAATTTATCTATTTCTTCAGAATTTTTACCAGCTGCATATAAGGCACCAATAATAGCCCCTATACTACAACCAGCTACTGCTGAAAATTTTATATCTATTTTCTCCAATTCTCGCAAAACACCAATATGAGCTAAACCTCTTAATCCTCCTCCCCCCAAAACTAAAGCTACTTTTTTCATATAATTTAAATCAACTAATAAATAATTTTCTTTACTCACTAATCTTAACACTTTTTAATATAACAAAAAACCGAGTAGAGATGATTCATGAATCATCTCTACTCGGTTTCTATACGACTTATTTCTGGCATTCCGGACAATATCTAGTTCCTCGTCCAGCCACTCGAATCTTTTTTATTACTCCTTTCTGACATCTCATACATTTCTGATTTTCTTGACCATAAACTTTTAATCTTTTAATAAAATTTCCTTGACGACCATGAGCATCTTTATAATTATTAAAAGTTGTGCCTCGATATTTAATAGCTAATTTTAAAACTTGCTTAATGGCTAGATATAAATCCTTAGTTTCTTTTTTGTTTAAAGAATCTAAAGAACGAGTTGGCAAGATATGAGCTAAAAATAAAGATTCGTCTACATAAATATTCCCTAAACCTGCAATATACTTTTGATCTAATAAAAAAGCTTTAATATTTCTCTTTTTATCTTTTAATAAATCCTGAAAATAACTGTAAGTAAAGCCCTTGGATAAAGGTTCAATACCTAATTTATTCTCAATCCTACCTAGTCCTTTTTGATTAATGATTTCTAAAAAACCAAACTGACGCTGATCATTATAAAATAATTGCGATTGGTCTGTAAAATGTAAAATAAGATGAGTTTGTCTATTAGGTAAATTAAAATTATTACTTTTATCACTATGTCCACCAGCAATTAAATTATTTCCTTGCAAATAAATAATCTGACCAGTCATTCTTAAATGAATAACTAAAAATCTATTATTAGCTAAAGAAATAATAATATATTTGCCTCGTCTGCTTATATTTTGAAAACTATTATTTTTTAAAATCTTAATAAAACTACTATTAGTACCCCTCACAATTTTAGATAATAAAATATCTATCTTCTTAATCTTTTTATTAAGAATAACTTTATTAAGATCATCAATAATAGTTTGTACTTCTGGTAATTCCGGCATTGTTTTATTATTAACAAAAAACCTCTCTTTTGTCATCCTGAACTTGTTTCAGGATCTGTAAAAGAATCTAAAACAATGAATTGAGATTCTGAAATAAATTCAGAATGACAAACAAGGTTAAATAAAATTCTTCAGACAAAAGAGAGGTTTTAATTTTTAATGAATCTTTTTAACCCACAAGCCGTGAATATTACAATAAACTCTGACCTCAATTATATCATCTCTAGTTTGAAATTCCATTTCCGTGCTATCTCCTGGCTTTAAAAAATGTTTACCTATTTTACCCGTCTTAGTTTCTACCTCTACCCATTCAATATAATGTTCTTCTTCCATGGGATGAGCGACTTCACCAACTTTAACAATAATTCCATCTCCGCCTCGACAAACATTGTCTGGTAATTGCTCAATGACTGGTAAATGCTTTTCCTGCCCTTCATCTTTTGTTTTTTCTGTCATTAATTTCATGGCTTGTCCACAACAAACCAATTCACCGCCTCCAATATGCAAAACTTCAGTAATATTTCCACAAATTTCACATTTATAAATTTCTCCTTTTTTAGTCATATATTTTATTATTAACTAATTAAAGACACTTTTCTTCAAAATAAGCTTGAGGATGAGAACAAGAAGGACATTCTTCTAGTGCTTCTTCTCCTTCATGGACATAACCACAATTTCTACAAACACAATAAGTTTTTTCCTCTTTTTTAAAAACAGACTTATTCTCTAATTCAGCTAATACTTTTTGATATCTTTCTTCATGAAATGCCTCGGCTATAGCAATAGCTTTTAATCTCTCAGCTACTTCTGTTAAACCTTCTTCTTCTGCTATTTTAGCAAATTCTGGATACATACTAGTATGTTCATAATTTTCTCCACTAATAGCTGCTTTTAAATTACTAATTGTATCTTTTAAGATAGTTGGGCAACCAGCATCTACTTTAATCTCATCATATTCAGTTGAGTTATCTGCTTTTTCTTTTAATTCATTAATCATTCGCATTAACCATTTAGCATGTTCTTTTTCTTGGTTAGCTGTTAACTCAAAAATGGCAGCAATTTTTTCATAACCCTCTTTTTTGGCGACTTTACTATACAAAGTATAACGATTTCTAGCTTGGCTTTCTCCAATAAAAGCGGTAGCTAAATTTTTAATTGTTTTTTCCATCCTGTTAAATATTATTTATAAATTATTTATTTTTAATTTAAATTCCTACTATTTATATCTTAACACATTTTTCTTTTT
>JAUVAE010000018.1 GCA_030591905.1 Candidatus Komeilibacteria bacterium | reverse complement strand
ATCTTTATGGTTCATTTGTAAATTTTGGGAAAGTTTTAGAATAAGCAGTAGCTGGTCGAAAATTAATTAGAGCCAGTGCTTATGTAGTAGAAGCTGGCTTGCCAGACGAGGAAAAATTTTTTAAGGCTCTTCAAGAACAAGGTTTTAAAACTAAATCTAAAAAATTGCAAATTTTTGCCGGTGGACATAAAAAAGCTGATTGGGATGTAGGAATATCTATAGATGCCATTAAAATGTCTAAGCAGTTAGATGTAGTTGTTTTAGTAACTGGAGACGGAGATTTTATACCATTAGTCGAATATTTACAGTATCATGGAGTATTGGTAGAAGTTATTGCTTTTGAAAAAACTACCTCTTCTAAATTGATAGAAAAAGTTGATGATTTTATTGATTTGTCATCAAATATGAGAAAATTTTTAATTAAAGCTAGAACAACAAGAAAAGCTCCTCCTAGAAATGTTCAAACTAGAAGGGTTTCAACGAGTAGAACGCCAATAAGAAAGACTTATACAAGGAGAACAAGATAGTTTTATATAAACAAAAAAACATTGAATTAAATTTGATGTTTTTTTATTTTAGCGAATATCCATTATTTTTTAACCATTGGCGATATTTTTTGTAATCAGGCATTAATTTAATTACTTCATTCCAAAAATTTTGAGAATGATTTTTTTCTTTAATATGACAGAGTTCATGGATAACTACATAATCAATTATTTTATTTGGAGCTGAGGATAAACGTAAGGGAAAATTTAAATTATTGTGGGCATTGCATGATCCCCAGCGTTTTTGAGCAGAAGTAATTTTAATATTTTGGTATTTGAAACCAGAAAGAGAGGAATAGTATTTAACTCGTTCAGAAATTTTTTGAAAAGCTTCTTCTTTAGATATTTGGGAGGGCTGAATAGATTTGATTTTTTGATTTCTAAGTTTGACTAAATTTTGTTTTTTAATAATCCAGTTTTGTTTTTGTTTAATAAATTTTTTAATTAAAAAAATAGGCATCAATTTCGGAGCCCGGATAATCAAAGAAGCATCAGATGATATTTCCAATGCTAGAGTTTTTCTATGGGAACGGATAATTTTCATAATTTTAAATTTTTATTCAATTACGACTTTAGTATCAATATTTATAAACCAATATAAAAGCTCCATATTATCATAAGAAACATTAACACAACCATGACTCATTTTATTTCCAAAATTATTATGCCAGTAAGCACCGTGAATATAATAACGGTAGTTTCCAGTATAAAAATGTAAATTCCATTTAGTATCTGGATAATCAAAGTCATATCCAGGTCCGCCATATCTTTTTAAATCTTCTTTTCCTAAAATTTTAAATTCACCAAGAGGAGTATCCATACCTTTAATTCCGCTAGAAATAGGAAAACTATCAATTAACTGATTATTAAAATAATATTTTAAATTTTGTTCATCTAAATTTATTTTAATTAACTTTTCTGATGTTTTTAGAGGGCTTGGATCTAAAGGATCATAACTAGCAGCAACTTCAGTACCGTCTAAATAAAGATCGCCATCAGAATCAGGATTCATTAAATCAGTTCCTAAAATTAATTCTAGATAATCATTAAGATAGTCTTGATCTGAATCTGTTTTAATTAAACTTTTGTTAGAGAGAGGAGACTGATTATTGTTTATTTCTTCACCGTCATTTTTTCCATCACCATCAGAGTCAGGATTATTTATTTCAGTATAATAAATATATTTTTCATCATAATCAAAAAGTCCGTCATTATCAGAATCATATGTTTTAGTTAAGGGCTCAATAAATTCAGAATTATTTAATAAATTTTCTTCTACGCTATTTATAGCCTTAGCCCAAGGATAACTAGAAATATCAGCAATAATAGCATTTTGATATTGAAAACCATTAGATTCAAAAGCCTCCATGGTGGTAAAAACTCTTTTGTTTCCGTTATTAATATAAAAATATCCAGGACTATCTTTTTGTTTAACTAGGGTGCCATTCATTAAAATATAATCCAGATTTTCATAGGTTTGGGGTTTATATTTTATATTACCAGCATAGTCATAAGTTTCTAAATTTGCAGAGTTTATATTTTGGACATGATTAAAATCATTAAACCAAGAAAAATAAATTTTTTCATTAGGAAAAGAATAACTTTTGTTTTCTGAAGAAATATAATAAACTGCTGAAGAATTTTCTGAACTAACTAATTCTCCCTTATAATTTTCTTGAGCTAAAACAAAGAAAGGAGTTAATAAAAAAATGATTAATGTTAAAAGTTTAAGTTTCATATTTCAATTATAGCATAATAATAAATAAAAAATCCTTTCTGATTTTAGAAAGGATTTTAATGATAATTTAAATTTGTTTGGCAGAGGTAATTCCATACCTCTTTGCCAATATTTGTGTGGAATGAGCAGATAATGAGTATAACTATTATTAATATCCAGACTATTTCTAATTCGATTTTAATATTTTTGTCTGTAGTAATAAAGTATTTATTAAAATAGTGTTTAAGTATGATAAATATTAGAGCGCTAATATTCCACGAAATATACGCTATCATTTTAACCTCCCTTTATTTTTTTATCTTTTTATTTTTTTAACTCTTATAAATAGTAGTAGCACTACCAAAAAATTTTGTCCAGTGGATAAAGTTTGAAGCTAAAAATTCTTTGTGTTATAATTTAGTCGATTCATTATAAAATTATGGTTAAAATAGTAAATGGAAAAAAAATTGCTTCTTTAATACTAAAAAGACTTCAAGTAGAGGTCGGTATTTTAAAGCAACAAGGTATTAACCCCAAATTAGGAGTATTTTTAATTGGCGATGATCAACCATCTCATACTTATGTTGAAAAAAAAGCAGAAGCTTGTCAACAAATAGGAGTTGATTTTGTTCTTAAAAAATATCCAGATGATATCAAAGAAGAAGAGTTAATTAAGGAAATTGAAAATATTCAAAATACAGAAAATTTAACAGGATTAATTGTGCAATTACCATTACCTAAACATATTGATTATCAAAAGGTTATCAATTTTATTAATCCCCAGATTGATGTAGATTGTTTAACAAAAACTAATTTAGAAAAATTGATCAGAAGTGATTATGCTATTGAGCCACCAACTCCGGGAGCGATTTTAGAGATTTTAAAATATCGTCATATTGATTTAAAAGGAAAAAAAGTTGTTTTAATGGGAACTGGAGCTTTAGTAGGAAAACCTTTGGCTAGTTTATTAACACATACTGAAGCAAAAGTATCCACCTGTGATAAATTTACAAAGAATCCAGAAGAAATTACTAGGACAGCAGATATATTAATTTCAGGAGTAGGGCAATATGATTTAATTAGAGGAGATATGATTAAGCAGGGAGCTGTAGTAATAGATGCCGGAGTTTCTTTTGTGGATGGAAAAATGTATGGAGATATTAATTTTGAAGAAATAAAAGAAAAGGCGAGTTTAGTTACTCCAACTCCGGGTGGAGTAGGACCAATAACAGTAGCTAAGTTGATAGAAAATACTATCAAATGTGCGAGAGAGCAGGTTTAAAATTATAGATTCAAGATTTTGATAAAGGGTTTTTTAAGGGCTTTTTTTGGTTAAATTAACTTTATAAGGGAATATTTTAGAGATAAGGTTAAAATATTAGTATTAGAAAAATTAAAAAATTTATTTTTATATTTTAAAATCACCCTGAGCCTAGTCGAATGGGTGATTTTTTAGTTTTTAACTATTTAACTGTGAGTCGTTTTATTTATTCTTCAAATATTTAGAATTATAAGAAATTGCGAAAATACCAAGAATTGCTAAATAAGTAGTAGTAAATTCTGGGCGGATAGAATATATTTTGGGATTAATAGTGCTTAAAATTATGAAGATTACTATTAATAGAGTATAGATGATAACAAATATTTCACCTCTATATCTAGAAAGAAATTTTTTATTTTTCCAACGATGAAATTCTTTAATACTAGTAAAAATAGATAGAATAGAAATATATAAAATGGTAATTGTTTGTAAAGTGCCAGAACAATCCATTATTTTGAAAAAGTCTAAAGCAAAAAATGTGGCAGCTAGGATGGCCCAAGTGTAAGTCAAGAATCTCCAAAATAATAAGTGACCGCGATTTTTAGATCTTTTTTTTATAATCATAATACTCCCTTCTATCTTTATTATAACATAATAATTCGCCTCACCCCTAGCCCCTCTCCATCCCGTTAGCGGGACAGGAGAGGGGCACTTACTCGAATATTTATTAATACTCATAATTATTTACAAACATTAATGAATGAACAAGTAAGCGCCCTTCTCCGTCAGAAATGCCTACCTGCCGGCAGGCAGGGAGAAGGGTTGGGGATGAGGCTTTCATTGACATAAAGCTTTATCTATGCTAGACTAGGATAAGAATTATGAAACCCTTAAATATATTACAAATAGTAATAGCAATGTTATTAATTATTGCTATATCTTTTCAAAGTCGCGGTGGCGGTCTTTCTTCTGTTTTTGGCGGAGGTGGAGCATCTTTTCAGACTAAAAGAGGTGCTGAGAAAACAATATTTATAGCAACGATTGTTTTAGCAGTGTTATTTTTTATTATTAGTCTAGCTCATATATTTATATAATTATATATAATCTCTTTAATATACAGGAATAATGAATTTAGCAGCTTTGCTCAAGAAGTTTTTAATTAAAACTAAAAAAATATTCTCTCCAAATAATCGGGCGGGTAATCTTTTAAATAGATCACTTAGATTTATGAAGTTTGTTGTTATACCTAAATTCAAATCTTTATTACCTTTTAAGTATAATGACGAACAAAAATTATTATTTTCTTTGTCTAAAAGAAAAATTCCTAGCATTCGACAAATAAAACAGATTAAATATTTTTTAGATTATAAAGAAAAAAGAATAATTTTTATTTCTCTAGTTTTTTTATTACTTTCAGTTGTTTTATTAGGTGGACGTTTTCTTTGGAATAATCTAGTAGAAGTCCCTAAATATGGAGGAGAGTATACGGAAGGATTAGTAGGTCAAATTCAGTACATTAATCCAATTCTTTGTCAGGCTAATGATGCAGACCGAGATATTAGTAGATTAATTTTTTCAGGTTTATTTAAGATTAATACTAATGGCGAATTGGAAAATGATTTAGTGAAGAAATATGAAATTAGCGAAGATCAAAAAACATACATATTTATTTTGAAAGATAATATTTTTTGGCACGATGGAGTAAAATTAATTTCTGATGATATTGGATTTACTCTAGTTGCTATTCAGAATCCCGAAT
The DNA here is from genome assembly GCA_030591905.1 of Candidatus Komeilibacteria bacterium. Lineage (GTDB taxonomy): Bacteria > Patescibacteriota > Patescibacteriia > UBA1558 > S5-K13 > JAIOTH01. The sequence goes on along the minus strand of JAUVAE010000018.1, from coordinate 4,316 downwards.
TCAAAAGTCCCTTATTTAAAACATTACAGGGAGTAATTTTTGAAAAAATATCTGATGATTCTTTTAAGCTTAGCTTGGCGGAACCATTTAGCCCATTTATTTCTACTTTAACTTTTGGAATATTACCAATGCATTTATGGCAAAATGTTAGCCCAGAAAATTCTACTTTAACGGAATTAAATAAAAAACCAATTGGAACAGGGCCTTTTATGTATAAGTCATTTAAAAAAGACTCATCCGGTTATATAAGACAATATACTTTAGTTAATTTTAAAGATTATTATGGAAAGAGAGCCTATTTAAAAAGTATAGTTTTGAAATTATTTGGTAGTTCTGATTTTGCTCTGGAAGCTTTAAAGAATAACCAAGTTCAGGGAATAAGTTTTTTATCTCAAGATAATTATAAGGAGATAGAGAATTCAGAAAATTTTGAAGTTTATAATTTTAATATGCCTCAATATTCAGCTTTATTTTTCAATCCTAAAAAACAAGAATTATTAAAAGATAGAGACATTAGAAGAGCTCTTTCCATGGCTATCAATAAAAAAGAATTGGCCGCAGAACTAGGTTCAGGATTAAAAGAGGCTTATGGTCCTTTAGATTTTATTATAGATCCTCAGCAGGATAAATATGATTTAGAAGCTAGTGCTGAATTATTAAAAGAAGCTGGTTGGGAAATGAAAGATAAATTTTTAGAAAAAGATGAACAGAAATTAGAACTAACAATAACTAGTGTAGATAATAATGAATATATTAAAATTTTACAGTATATAAAAAAGCAATGGTCAAAATTAGGAATAATAACTAATTTAGAAATTATTCCTCGAAACAAAATTACCAGTCAAACTATTGAGCCTCGGGAGTATGAAATTTTGTTAATTGCTCAAATTTTATCATATGACCCTGATCCTTATCCATTTTGGCATTCTTCTCAAACAAAGATAGGGTTAAATCTTAGCATCTTTGCTAATCAGAATATTGATGACATTTTAGAAGAAGCTAGAAAGATAACTTCTTTTGAAGAGAGATTAAAAAAATATGAGAATTTTCAAGAAATTCTTAAGAAAGAATATATAGCTATATTTTTATTCAGACCAACTTATCATTATCCAATGGATAGCGATATTAAAGGTGTGGATACAAAAGTTATTTATCTTCCATCAGATAGGTTTTCTAATATAGAAAATTGGTATCTGAAAACTAAAAAAACATTTAAAAAATAGTTCTAAATATAAAATAGAATAAATACAAAATTTATCACTTTTAATGTGGTTTATTGTAAGTTTATTTTTTATATTTATATTTTGAACTTAAACAAATAATTATGATTAAAAAAACACAATTAAAGAGTGGTCATTTTAAAAATAGACCTACTCATAACAGAAAAAAAATAACCAAGGTCAAAACTTTTGATCATGGTAAGCTTAAAATTATTATTTTAGGCGGAAACGAAGAAGTCGGACGAAATATGACGATTTTGGAATATGAGAATGATATTATTATCATTGATATGGGAATTCAATTCCCAGAAGAAGACATGCCCGGAATAGATTTTATTATTCCAAATATTGAATATTTAAAAGGCAAAAAGAAAAATATTAGAGGAGTTGTTATTACTCATGGACATTTGGATCATATTGGAGCTATTCCTTATTTGATATCAGATTTGGGTAACCCAGTGATTTATAGCGCTCCTTTAACATTGGGATTAATAAAAAAGAGACACGAAGAATTTAAAGATGCTCATCCTTTGAATCTTCAAGCCGTAACTACTGACGATAAATTAACTTTAGGATGTTTTAAAGTTTCCTTTTTTGCAGTCAGTCATAACATCCCAGCTTCAATGGGAATCATTGTAGATACTCCCTTAGGGAAAGTAGTTCATAGCGGAGATTTTAAACTTGATTTTGATGGATCAGTACGAGATATGCCAGAAGTTTCTAAAATTGCGGGATTAGGAACAGAAAATGTTTTAGCTTTATTATCTGATTCAACTAATGCTCCTCACTCTGGACATCAAATTTCAGAGTCAGAAATTCAAACTAATTTATTCAATATTATTAGAAATGCTCATGGCCGGGTTATTATTGGAACATTTGCTTCTCTATTAAATAGATTGCAACAAATATTTGATGCTGCTGAAAAATTAAACAAAAAAATTCTTATTGATGGTTATAGTATGAAAACCAATGTAGAAATTGCTCATCAATTAGGTTATTTATCTTTTAAAAAAGATACTTTTATCACCGAGAAGCAATTAAAAGAATATCCTGATAATAGAATTGTTATTTGTTGTACAGGTGCTCAGGGAGAGGATAGAGCTGTTTTGATGCGAATTGTAAACAGAGAACATCGTTTTTTAGAAATTGGTAAAAATGACACAGTAGTTTTTTCATCTTCAGTTATTCCGGGTAATGAAAGGTCAGTGCAAAGATTAAAAGATTCTTTGTATCGTCAAGGTGCGGAAGTTATTCATTATCAAATGATGGATGTCCATGCTGGTGGTCACGCTAAAAAAGAAGATTTAAAATTAATGATTAATTTAGTTAATCCAAAATATTTTGTTCCTATAGAAGGAAATCATTCTTTTTTACATATTCATGCTAAATGGGCTGCTGAAGTTGGAATAGATCCTAAAAATATTTTTATTGCTGATAATGGTCAAGTTATGGAATTTACCAAACTGGGTGGAAAACTAACTAATAAAAGAATTCCGGCAGATTATGTTTTTGTAGATGGTTTGGGTGTGGGTGATGTTTCTCATATTGTTTTAAGGGATAGAAAAATGATGTCCGAAGATGGAATGATTGTAGCTATTGCTACCATCAGTGCCAAAACTGGTGCTTTAGTTCATTCTCCAGATATTATTTCCCGAGGATTTGTTTATATGAAAGAGAATAAAAAATTAATTGAAAAGGCTAGGGCTAAAATTAAACAAATTATGAAGTCTAATAATCCTAAAACTATGGCTAATGATATGTTTATTAAAAATAAGATTAGAAATCAATTAGGAAATTTGTTATACCAAGAAACTGAGAGAAGACCTATGGTTTTGCCAGTGATTATAGAGGTTTAAATTAGCTTGTTAGCTTTTTAGCTTATAGGTATAATAAAGCTATAAGACATAAAAATATAAAATATATGAGTGATAAAAAAATATTATTTTCAGGGATTCAGCCCACAGGAGAATTACATATTGGGAATTATTTAGGTGCTTTGAGAAATTGGGTTGAATTACAAGATAAACATGATTGTTTCTATTCAATTGTAGATTTACATGCTATTACTATTGATTATGACCAAGAAAATTATCAAGAACAAATTTTAAATACAGCTATTGATTTATTAGCCCTGGGTATTGATCCAAAAAAATCAACTTTATTTGTGCAATCTCGAGTTCCAGAACATACTGAATTAACCTGGTTATTCAATACTTTAATTCCGATGGCCGAATTACAACGCATGACTCAATTTAAAGATAAGTCTCGGCAAAATTTTAATAATATTAATATGGGACTTTTTGATTATCCTGTTTTGCAAGCTGCTGATATTTTACTTTATAAAGGTGAGTTGGTTCCGGTTGGTGAAGATCAGTTACAACATTTAGAATTAGCTAATACTATTTTACGAAAGTTTAATAATAAATTTGGTGAGTATTTTCAGAAGATTGAACCAATTATTTCTAAAAGTGCCCGAGTAATGTCTTTACAAGAACCAAATAATAAAATGTCTAAATCTTTAGGAACTACTAATTATATTGCTTTGCGAGATGATGAAGATACTATTAGAAAAAAAATTATGAGTGCTAAGACCGATGCTGGACCCCAAAAAGACGGACATATGTCTCCGGGAGTTGATAATTTATTTACTTTATTAGAAAATTTTGCTGATGAAAAAATTGTTAAAAAATTTAACCTAGATTATCATAATGGTAACTTGAAATATTCAGAACTTAAAGCAGAACTTGCTCAAACTATTATTAATACTTTAAAACCTATTCAAGATAATATAGTTAAATTAGAAAAAGATAAGGATAAAGTGAAAAAGATTTTAGAAAAAGGTGCTCAAAAAGCTAAAAAGATTGCTGAAAATAATATTTTAGAAATTAAAGAAAAAATGGGTTTAATTTAGCATTTGTCATTCTCCGATTTATTCGGGGAATCTAGAATACGGGTTCTGGATTATCCGGTCAAGCCGGATAATGACAAGTACAAATAAAAATGCTCCACTTTACGCGGAGCTTTTTTTATTTGACGATTAAATGTCTGGTCTTATTTCTAGAGATTCCGTCCAGTCACCATCAGAGGGTTTGATAT
>JAUVAE010000051.1 GCA_030591905.1 Candidatus Komeilibacteria bacterium | reverse complement strand
TGGTGCTAATGAGTTTAATTTAAAGAATATTGATGTTAAGATACCTTTAGGGAAGTTAGTTTGTGTTACTGGAGTTTCGGGTTCAGGAAAATCAACTTTAATATTTGAAATATTGGGTAAAGCATTAACGGGTAAATTAACTAGGTCTAAAGATTTACCAGGTGAACACAAAGAAATAAATGGATTAAAAAATATTGATAAGGTAATTAATATTGATCAATCTCCAATTGGTAGGACTCCTCGTTCAAATCCAGCCACTTATACGGGTGTATTTACTTATATTAGAGATTTATTCGCTAATTTACCAGAATCTAAAATTAGAGGCTATAAATTGGGTAAATTTAGTTTTAATGTTCGAGGTGGTAGATGTGAAGAATGCCAAGGAAATGGATTGGTTAAAATAGGAATGAATTTTTTACCAGATATGTATGTTGAATGTGAGGAATGTCATGGTAAAAGATATAATTCTGATATTTTAGAAATTCATTATAAAGATAAAGATATAGCAGAGGTTTTAGACATGACGGTTAGTGAAGCAATAGTATTCTTTAAGAATATCTCAAATATTTATAATAAACTGAAAACTTTAAACAATGTTGGTTTGGGATATGTGAAGTTAGGCCAATCAGCTACAACATTATCGGGAGGTGAGGCTCAAAGAGTTAAATTAGCCACAGAATTATCTAGAAAGGCTACTGGTAAAACATTATATATTTTAGATGAGCCAACAACAGGTTTACATTTTGATGATATTAGTAAATTAATTGATGTTTTGCAAAAATTAGTTGATAAAGGTAATAGCGTTTTAATTATTGAACATAATTTAGATGTGATAAAGTGTGCTGATTGGATAATAGATCTTGGTCCTGGTGGTGGGGATAAAGGTGGTCAGGTTGTGGCTCAAGGAACACCAAGAGATATTGTTAAGATTAAAAAATCATACACTGGAGAATATTTAAAAAAATTAATTTAATATCTAATTATTTAATGATGAATAATTTAGAAAAAGCTATATTAGATACAATTATTTATTATGATATTTTTGATTATCCTTTAACTGTAGTTGAATTATGGCAATGGCTTTGGAAATATAAATGTAAGTTACCAGAACTTATCTTTTGTTTAGAGAATAGTAATGAATTAGAAAGATATATAGAAACCAGGAATGGTTTTTATTTTTTAAAAGGCAAAAAAATTTTATTAGATACTCGCAAAATAAGAAGAGACTATAGTATTAATAAATGGAAGATAGGTTTAAGGGCTGCGAAGTTTTTAAGGACCATTCCCTTTATAAAAACTATTGTATTATGTAATTCAATTGCTTATTTTAATGCTGAAAAAGATAGTGATATTGATTTTTTTATTATTGTTAAAGATAAATATTTATGGCTAACTCGTTTTTTAATTACAGTGTCTTTACATTTTTTAAAAGTAAGAAGACATGGGAATAAAGTAAATAATAGAGTATGTTTAAGTTTTTATATAACAAGCAATAATTTGAGTTTAGAGAAGTTAGCTTATCAGGAGGATATTCATTTTTATTATTGGTTGCTTCATTTTGTGCCTATTTTTGATACTGGAATTTATAAAACTTTTTTTAAAGAAAATGATTGGTTGAAAGAGTATCTTCCCCAGGCAGAAGCGTGGGAAACTATTGATAATTGGATAGCTAAAGATAGTTTTTTTACTAGGAATTTTAGAATCTTTTTAGAAAAAATATTAGATAATTTTTTAGGAATGTTTTTAAACTTATTTTTAAAGAAGATACAATTATTTAAAATGAGTAAGAATAAATTTTCTAAATCGAAGGAAAATAATACAGATGTTGTTATCAGTGATAGTGTTTTAAAATTTCACGAGGAAGATAATAGAAAGAAAATTAAGGAGATATTTTATAAAAGAGTTTCTAACTATTAATTAGTTTATAATATTCTTAATAAATTAAATAAATTGATAGAATATTTGCTTTATATTTTTGTATTCTTAATTCCTTGGCAAACTAGATATATTTATAATTCTATAACTTTAAATGGAGATGTCTTTGAATATGGTAAGCTCTCTTTCTATTTAAGTGAGTTAATTTTGATTTTATTGATTATTTGTTCAGTAATTTATATTCAAAAAGTGAATGCGTCTAAAAGAAAGGTATCTAAATCTACTTCGATCATTTTTGTTTTTTTATTAATTGTAGTAATTACATTTCTAGGAGCAATAAATCAGCAATTATATTTCTACGGCTTAATAAAATTAATGGAGGCAATAGTTTTGTACTTTTTACTCACTAAAATCAATATTGATTCTTTAAAAATTAGAATAGCGTTTATAGCAAGTATGTTTATTCATAGTATTTTGGGAATATATCAATTTTTTTCTCAAAGTGTCTGGGCTAATAAATATTTAGGAATTGCTGAACAAATTTCAAGCCAAGGAGGAGTTTCGGTTTTAGAAGGAAGTTTTGGGAGGTTATTAAGGGCTTATGGAGGATTTTCTCATCCAAATATTTTTGGTGGATTTTTGGTGATAGCAATTTTATTTTTAATCGGTATTTTTTTAATTCAAAAAAAGAAATTAATTTTATTTTATTTTACTCTGAGTATATTATTTAGTGCTTTAATTTTAACCTTTTCTAGGTCAGCATTTTTAGCTTTATTTTTAAGCTTATTTATACTATTTATTTATTCTATATTTAAGAAAAGAAATTTTAAAAAATTTGTATCTGTTTTAATAATTTTACTTTTAATTTCCAGTATTAGTTTTGTTTTATTCAATGACTTTTTTAGAACTAGAATTCAACAACAAGAGAGATTAGAGATTAAATCAAATATTGAGAGAGTAGTTTTGAAAAATCAAGCCTTGAGTTTATTAGATAAGAATTGGTTTTTGGGATATGGAATTAATAATTATATACTTGTTGTTCATAAAAATATTGATAATACTTTAAATACTTGGGATTATCAACCAGTTCATAATGTTTATTTATTAATTTTTGTAGAATTGGGAATTTTAGGATTTCTTTCTTATGCTTATTTATTGATTTTTTCTTTGTATAAAGCTTTTAGTTCTAATAATTTAAATAAATTTATTCTAGGACTAATAATTCTATCTATTATAATAATTAACTTTTTTGACCATTATTTTTGGACTTATTGGAGCGGTTTGATTATTACTTTTCTAATTATTGGTTTAATAAATAGAAAGAGTATTGATTTTAAGAATGATTTAATGTAAGTTTAAAAAGGAATGATAAAAAATTTGGAGGTTAAAATGTGCAAGAAAAAAATGATTTTTTTTGGAGAAGATGTCAATTTACTCATATCAATGCAAGAGTTTTTAGAAAAATTGGAAAAAGTTATTGATTTAAAATCTTTTGCTCCAGATCCTTTAAAGATTCTAGAATGTATTGAAGATGAAATTATTGATTTCCAAGCTGATATAATTATATTTTTATATCCAAACGAAAAAGTCCTAGGAGAGGATCTCCATGAAAGAGTTGAAATTCTAGTTGGTGACATTAATATGGAATTTTTTACAGAAGAATCTTCTCTCAAGCTCTTTTTAAAAAAAGAGTGGAGTATTGAAAATAATGTTAGCTTTAATTTTTAACAAGAAGTAGGTCCTATATTATTTATATAGGACCTTTTTTATTGATAAAAAGCATTTAATATGACAAAATTATAGTAGAAGGTAAATCATTTATTATGTTAGAAAAAAATTTAAAAGAAAATACTAGTCAAGAGGGTGAAAATTTATGTAAGAAATGCCACGAGGAGCCAATTTTTATGAATGGGTTTTGTGTTTTTTGTTATGAAGAAGAAGTTTATGGAGATAAAGAGTTAGAAAATAAACATAAAGATTCTAAAATGGTGATTCATGGTCAGTCAATGAAGGATCCTCGTCAGCAAGAGCTTAGTAGTAAAAGAACAGCTGAGAAAATTTCCAGGATTAAAAAGAAAAAATAGCCTCAAATATTTATCCTGTTTAATGGCTAGATGGATTTAACAGGATTGACTTTTTTCATTTTTCTGGTATAGTTGTAGAACATCATTATTAGTTGTATTTTTATTTTGCCCCTGTAGTTCAGTGGATCCTGTTAGTCACGGGGCGAGAAGTAGTTACTTATATGATTAGTCTTTTAACAATTAGTTTATTTATGTTTAAATTATGCCCCGGTAGTTCAGTGGATAGAACAAGAGCCTTCTAAGCTTTAGACCTAAGTTCGATTCTTAGCCGGGGTACCACGTAAAAACGCTTCGCGTTCACGTGGCACACCCTAGTGTTTATAAGAAAAGTGATATGTATTATGTTTATATTTTACAAAGTATAAAGAATAAATCTCTTTATACTGGATTTACAAGATCAGTTAAGAAGCGATTATTAGCACATAATAATGGACTTAGTAGTTATACTAGTGAGTTAAGGCCTTGGAAGCTTATTTATTATGAAGCATACTTAATAAAAGAAGATGCATTAAATAGAGAAAAGTTTTTAAAGAGTGGCTCTGGTAAAAAATATTTAGATAAACAGTTAAAAGAGTATTTTAAAAATAATCAACGTAAAAAGCTCACGCGATGTTCTATTTTAAAATAGTTTTAAAATGGTGCACCACGTGAGCTCAGCGTAGCTGAGCTTTTACGTGGTGCCTATGGTGTAACGGTTAACACAGCGGTTTGTGGTACCGCTAATGAGAGTTCGATTCTCTCTAGGCACCCCATCGTGTAAGAACAGGATTCAAAGTCCTGTTCTTACTTTTAAAAATAAAAAACGACCTATATAATAGATCGTTAATTATAATGTGTTTATTTTATTTCTTTTTCAGATTTTTAATCATATCAATCGATATTTGATCAAGATCAAATTGATGTTGCCATCCCCAATCTTCCCTAGCTTGTGAATCATCAATTGTTGATGGCCAGGAATCTGCTATTTTTTGTCTTTCATCAGGAGTAAAAGTACAAGTAAAGTCTTTAATATGCTGAGCAACATTTTCAGCTAGTTCTTTAGCAGAAAAACTGATAGCAGTTAAATTATAGGCTGTTCGGATAGTTATTTCTTTTGAATCAGCTTCCATTAATTGGATAGTGGCATTAACAGCGTCATCCATATACATCATTGGGAGTATTGTATTCTCACTTACAAAACAATTATAATTACCATTTTTTATTGCTTCATGATAGATTGCTACAGCATAGTCTGTTGTTCCTCCACCGGGCGGTGTTTTCCATGAAATTATACCAGGATATCTTAAGCTTCTAACATCTAATCCATATTTAACAAAATAATATTGGCACAATAGTTCACCTGCAACCTTAGTAACTCCATACATAGTTGTCGGTTCTAAAACAGTTTTTTGAGGGGTATTTTCTAAAGGAGTACTTGGACCAAAAGCAGCAATAGAGCTAGGCCAAAATATTCTATCTATTTTGTATTCTACTGCCAAGTCTAAAATATTTTTTAAGGCATTCATATTAACATCCCATGCTAAATCAGGGTGTTTTTCGCCAACAGCAGATAAAACACCAACCAAATTATATATTGTGTTAATTT
>JAUVAE010000003.1 GCA_030591905.1 Candidatus Komeilibacteria bacterium | reverse complement strand
TGAAGATATTTATAATTGTCCAGAAGATTGTATTGTTTGTGGAGATAATAATTGTACAATAGGGCATGAAGATATTTATAATTGTCCAGAAGATTGTATTGTTTGTGGAGATAATAATTGTACAATAGGGCATGAAGATATTTATAATTGTCCAGAAGATTGTTATATTTGTGGAGATGGAATAACTACCTCACCTGGTGAGGCATGTGATGACGGAGAAAATAATGGCGAATATGGATATTGTAAATTAGATTGTAGTGGTTTAGGAGATTATTGTGGGGATCAGAAAGTTAATAATCCACCAGAACTATGTGAGCAGAGTCAGGGTCCATTATCATGTGTAATTAATGAGTATAACGGAAATCAAACTTGTAATAGTGATTGTTTAGGACTTAGCGAATGTATTGCTATAGAATGGTGTGGAGACGGGACAATAAATACTCCTGAACAATGTGATGATAATAATTCAAATGATAATGACGGTTGTAGTCCTCAATGTACAATAGAGACTGGTTGGAGTTGTTCGGGTGAACCAAGCGTATGTAATTCTTTTTGTGGTGATGGTAATATTGTTGGTAGCGAACAATGTGATGATGGAGATATAGATAGTGGAGACGGTTGTAGTCCTCAATGTACAATAGAGACTGGTTGGAGTTGTTCGGGTGAACCAAGCGTATGTAATTCTCTTTGTGGTGATGGTAATATTTCTATTGAGGAAAAATGTGATGATAATAATTCAAATGATAATGACGGTTGTAGCTCCCAATGTACAATAGAGACTGGTTGGAGTTGTTCGGGTGAACCAAGTGTATGTAATTCTCTTTGTGGTGATGGTAATATTGTTGGTAATGAAACTTGTGATGATGGTAATTTAATAGATCACGATGGTTGTTCATCACTATGTCAAGATGAAATATATAATTTAGATTGGTGTGGCGATAATATTTTATTTTTAGGAATAGAAATGTGTGATGATGGTAATACAAATAATAATGATGGTTGTTTAGATACCTGTGTCTATGCTAGTTGTGGAGATGGATATGTTCAGTCTGGAGAAATGTGTGATGATGGTAATCAGGATAATGGTGATGGTTGTGATTTTCAATGTGAAGTAGAAATCGGTTGGGATTGTAATAGTACTGACCCTAGTGTATGTGTAGAAACTTGTGGAAATGGAATTTTAGATTTAGGAGAAACTTGTGATGATGGTAATACAAATAATAATGATGGTTGTTTAGATACCTGTGTCTATGCTAGTTGTGGAGATGGATATGTTCAATTTGGTGTAGAATATTGTGATAATAATAAAGCTTATTGTAATGGGTGTGCCTGTGATATTAGCTATGAATATTGTATTTTATCAGTATTATTTATGAATACTGATGGTCAGAATTGGAATAATAGTACAAATTGGTTAAGCGATTTACCTCTAAATGACTGGTATGGAATTACAACTAATGGTGATGGAAAAGTTTTTATTCTTGATTTATCTAGTAATAACCTTAGTGGTTTAATCCCAAGTGAACTTGGTAATCTGAATAGTTTGTGGAGTTTAGGTCTATCTAATAATAACCTTAGTGGTTTAATCCCAAGTGAACTTGGTAATTTGAGTAGTTTATTTTCTTTAGGTCTATCTAATAATAACCTTAGTGGTTTAATCCCAAGTGAACTTGGTAATTTAAGTTATTTGCGGTCTTTGGATTTATCTAATAATAATCTTAGTGGCGGAATCCCAAGTGAATTTAGCAATTTGAATAGTTTGTTTTCTTTAGGTTTGGCTAATAATTTTATATCAGATATTGGTATTTTGAGTGGTTTAAATAATTTGAGTACATTAGATCTTAATAATAATAACATTTCAGATATTAGTAATTTAGCTAATCTAACTAATTTGAATAATTTATATCTTAATAATAATAACATTTCAGATATTAGTAATCTAAGTAATTTAGTTAATTTGAATTCTTTAGATTTAGGAGTTAATAGTATTAAAAGCATTTTAGATATTGATATTTGTGATAGATTGAATAATCTTAATACTTTATATTTACATGATAATGATTTAGGAATAGAGTCTTGTGCTATCATGCAGTGCTTAGATGATAAAAGTATAGCTGATTTTATTTATAATCCTCAACAGAGCAACAGTTTTAATTATTTTAATGATTGTGTAGAAGTATGTAATGATGGAATTATTTGGGGTTATGAAGAGTGTGAACCTGAGGGTTTAACTTTAGAAGAAACAGATATATTACAACAACAAAAATTAATTGATGTTTCTGGTATTGGTGGTGATTATTTTGGTCACTCTGTCGCTATAGATGGAGATTATATGGTCATTGGTGCTTATGGTGATGATGATCAGGGTACTAACTCAGGCTCGGCATATGTTTTTAAATATAATGGAAGTAATTGGGCTCAGGAAACAAAATTAACTGCCAGCGATGGAAATACTGATGATATTTTTGGTCACTCTGTCGCTATAGATGGAGATTATATGGTCATTGGTGCACATGGAGATAATGGAGATGGTTCAGTATATGTTTTTAAATATAATGGGAACTCCTGGTTACAACAACAAAAATTAATTGATACTAATAAAGTTAATTATGATTGGTTTGGCTACTCTGTCGCTATAGATGGAGATTATATGGTCATTGGTGCTTATGGTGATGATAATGGTAGTGATGCTGATTCAGGTTCAGTATATGTTTTTAAGCGTGATAATATTACGGATACCTGGTTATTAGAGCAAAAATTAGTGGCTAGTGATAAAACTGCTTACGATTATTTTGGTTACTCTATTGCTATAGATGGAGATTATATTGTTATTGGCGCCTATCTGGATGATGATCAGGGTACTAACTCAGGCTCGGCATATGTTTTTAAATATAATGGAAGTAATTGGGCTCAGGAAACAAAATTAACTGCTAGTGATGGAGTCCTTAATGATCGTTTTGCAAGCTCTATTGCTATAGATGGAGATTATATGGTCATTGGTGCTTATGGTGATGATGATCAGGGTACTAACTCAGGCTCGGCATATGTTTTTAAATATAATGGAAGTAATTGGGCTCAGGAAACAAAATTAATTGCTAGTAATGGAGCCTCTAATGATTATTTTGGAAAATCTGTTGCTATAGGGGGGGATTATATAGTTATTGGTGCCTATTTGGGCGATAATGATGATACTGATTCAGGCTCGGCATATGTTTTTAAATATAATGGAAGTAATTGGGCTCTAGAAACAAAATTAATTGCTAGCGATGGAGCGAATTATGATCATTTTGGGAAACCCGTTGTTGTTAATGGAGATTATATTGTTATTGGTGCACCTCAGGATGATAATGACAAAGGTTCAGTATATGTTTTTAGAGGTGGGTGCTTAAAGACAGACGGAAGTATTGGTATCATGACTTGTGATAGTAAATGTATGTGGGAGTGTCAGTAATCAATTTTTAATTTGAAAAAAAGTTTTTGTCGAGGATTAATTTATAAATATAAAAATTACAATAATTTAATTAAATATTATGGATATAATAGAAAAAGAATCACAACAAGAGAATGAAAATCAGTATTTATCTAATAAATCAAAAAATAAAATAATATTATTAATTTTTGTCTTAGTTATTATAGTTGCAATTGTAATTTTAGTGATGTATACAAAGAAAAAAATAGTCCAAGATAAAATAGACAATTTACAAGTAGAAGCATTAGATGATTTAACAGAAAAAGAAGTGGATATCCTAAGTGAATTATCAAAATTAGAAGTATTAAAAAATAAACAAGACGATTGTGATAATAAATCAGGGGAAGAAAAAGAAGAATGTTTGGAAATGTTAAAATCTTTACAAGTTACTTTTTTAGAGGATGAAGAATTATGTGAACAATTAGATAGTCAAAAGGATCAATGTTTTAAAAATTTAGCAATTAATAAAAAGGATATAAATATTTGTCAAAGAGTGGAGGATGAGAGTTTACAACAATTTTGTACTAATTTTATTTATCAATACCAGGCTCAAATAGATGGTAATCTTGAATTATGTGATAATATTCAGGAAAATTTTCAAAAAGAAATTTGTATAGAATCGGTTTTTGAATATGTAGGAAGTGTGGAAATGTGTGATTCAGAATACGTTATAAATAATGATTTAGTTGATAAATGTAAAAGCATTACTTTGTTTAAAAAGGCAATTTTGAGAAACGATTCTAATGTATGTAATCAAATACCCTTAGAAGAGTATAGAGAAGAGTGCTTTCAGTCTGTATTAGAGGAATAATACTTTTTTTATAATTTAGAGATTAATGAAGCGAATTATCTTTATCTTTTTAGGATTTTTATGTTATAATAAAATCACTACTAATAATTAGTGATTTTTATGTTTGAAGATCAAGATTTAAAAACTGAAAAAGATCAAGCTCAGCTTGATAAAAATAAAAATACTTTGAACAATAAATTAGTTCAAAGTAATAGTAGGAATCCACAAAATAATAAAGAAAATAAGAAAGAAAATGTTAGTTATCAAGAAAAATTACATAATAATAAGATAGTTGAAGATATTTTTGAAACTGCAGACGGAGATTCTACTAATAAGAAGAGAATAATAAAACCAGGTGATTTAAATAAGAGGTCTGGTATTTCTCCAATACAACCTTTAACAGATTATCAAGATTTAGTACAAGAGAGTGAGAATTTACAAAGTGATAAAATTAAACCACGCTATTTTATAATTGGTTTGATAATTATTCTAATTATAGTTTTTTGGTTTGGATTTTGGATATATAAACAATTTTTAACAGGGCAAAGAGAGAGTGGAGAAATTATATTGAATACAGAATCGGAGGAGATTGAGCTAGATAATAATGTTGATGAAGTAAGTCAAATAATAGAGCCAGGTATTAATGTGAACTCAACGGCTATTTCAAGTGATACAGATGGAGATGGTTTAAGTAATGAAGAAGAAGAAATATTAGGAACAGATCCGGAAAATTCTGATACAGATGGAGATGGTTTATCTGACAGAGAAGAAGTAAAGATTTATCATACTAATCCTTTGCATGAGGATACAGATTTAGATGGTTATTTAGATGGAGAAGAGGTTGAACATGGATATGATCCACTTGGTGATGGAAAATTATTTGATTTTAGTTTAATTACTAGTGAGTATATTCAAGATGATTTAGCAGAAGGTACTATTAAAGAATTAATTAGGCCAAATATTGATATCAGCAATTGGTCTAGTTTTGGAAGTAATACTTTTAATTTAAGCTTCCAATACCCTTTTGATTGGAGCATTAACGAAGAAGGAAATAAAATTATTATTAGTCCTTTAGATACTAGGATTACAGATTATATAGAGATTGAAATAAGGGAAAACATATTCCAACTTGATTTAGTTGATTGGTTAAGTACTCAAGAGGATTATCCTGATTTTAGACAAGACCAATTAAAAATTAATGAAAATATTGGTTTAGTTGTTCATAGCGATAATCCGAATTGGGAATCATTGAGTTCGATGTTTATTAGTCAAGAAGATACTATATATAATTTTAATTTTTTTAGTGAAGATAGTTCAAGTGATAATTTTGATATATTTCAAACAATAGTTTTATTAAGTATTTTTAGAACACAATAAATTTATAAAATTTTAAATAATATGTTTAATGACAAGGTTTCAGAAAAAACAGAGAGTCAAAATGGAGAGAAACTCATAATAAATGAGCCTAATAAAGAGTATGAACAAGTATTTAATAATACTAATATTGATAATGCAGATAATAGTGTAAAGATAGCAGAAGGTCAGCAAGTTAATGTAAAGACGGAATTTTTAGAAGGGCAAAATCTCGAACAACATAGTTTAGATATAAAAGATTCGGATATACATCATATGCCGGATAAATTTTTGAAACCAGAAAAGACAGATAAAGACAAAAAAAATATTTTTTTAATCTTAGGAATTATATTATTAGTTATAGTAGTTATAGTTGTAGGGGCTTTTGCCTTTTTTGTTTTACGAGATAATAATAATACTGGAGATGATAATGTTTTAAATTTGAATGATGATGTTATTTTAGATGATGAAATAGGAGATGTTGATTCTAGTGATATAGATTTAACAACAGTGGAGGGGAGAGATTTGAAAAGAATAAATGATGTTTTGGAGATTAGAAGTGCTCTATCATTTTATTATAGTGACCTTGGGAAGTATCCTTATTATTTAAATAGTTTGAAAAAATATTTATTTGAAATGCCAAGTAATCCTGAACCAGGAGGAGAGGATTATTATTATGAGATAAAAGATGATGGTGATATTTATATTTTAACTTTTGTTCTAGAAGGTGGTGGTTATTTTGGTAATCTGATTTTAGAAGACGGTAAATATGAATTGAGTCCTAATTTTGGTATTAGTGCTTATAATAGTGAAGCAGACATTGAACCAGAACCAGACATTGAACCAGAACCAGACATTGAACCAGAATTGGGTTTATTGCCGATACCACCAATGGGAGATGATAATGATAATGACGGTTTGACAAATACGGAAGAATTATTATTTGGTACAGAATTTAGTTTACCAGATAGTGATTTTGATGGATATACTGATGGTGAAGAATTAGTAGGATTATTCGATCCCTTAAATGATGGTGCCAAATTAGTAGATAATACAGAGGCTGTACATATTTATAATAATGAGATTTTTACTTATTCAGTTTTGTATCCTGCCAAATGGTCAGCAGAAGAAAAATCAATTGATTTTAAGGAAACTATTTTTTATGATGAATAAAATGGAGATTTTTTTCAGATTCGAGTAAATGATAACCCCCAAGGTCTAACAATTCAAAAATGGTATTTATATTTTTCACCAGGTGCTAATACAAGCGATTTAGAATATTTTGAGAATGATGATATTGCAGGCGTGAAAACAAAAGACGGATTTAATATTTATATAGCTAATGAAAATAAAGTTTATATTATTTCATATATTTTAATTAATACAGAGGAGCTGAATTATTTTAAGACTTTTGAAATGTTTAGTAATAGTTTTAAAATAATTGAATTATGAGAGATAATATAAATATTTTAGTTAGGAAATTTGAAATTAAGGATTGGTTTGAAAAGATTGTTCAAAAATTTGAAAAAATTGAACATTTAAGACCAAATCAAATATCAATAGTTATTGTCGGTGATCAAAGAATTAAAATTTTAAATAAAAAATATCGAAAAAGAAATAAGGTTACCGATGTATTGAGTTTTGCTCAAGGCGATATTGATCAGAAATATCGATTACCAGCTGATAAGTATTTAGGAGAGATATTTATAAATTTTAGACAGACTAAGAAACAATCAAAGAATGTCAAAGATGAAATTCTTAATTTATTGATACACGGTTACCTGCATTTAAAAGGTTATACTCACGATAATGATAAAGATATGTTGAAGATGAAGAAATTAACTAAAAAGATAATTTTAAAAATTAAATAGTAATGATTTTTTTTAGTATTAAAAAATTTTTAAAAAGTGTTAAGTGCGCTTGGAGAGGATTATCTTCAGTATATAAAACAGAACAGAATTTTCGTTTTCAAGTGTTTATTGCCGCAGTTGTTATTATTCTAATATTAGCTTTTGGAATAACTAGAAAAGAAGCTGTTTTATTAATTTTAATGATATCTTTCGTGTTGGTTATGGAACTTATTAATTCTGTTTTTGAAAAAATTTCAGATATGATGAAACCCAGAATACATGTATATGCCAGACTTATTAAAGACATTATGTCTGGCGCTGTATTAATAACAGCATTAATGTCGTTGATTGTTGGATTAATAATTTTTATACCTTATTTTATTAGTTTGTTTAATAATTTAACAATTCATTGTTTTTAAGTTATACTTAAGGCAATGAAATTTATTTTTTACATTTTTGTAATACTATGAATCGTCAACATATAATAACAGGACTTGATATTGGTTCTAATAAAATTAGAATAGCCGTTGGGCAATACGATGGAGATAATAATGATCTGCATATTATTGGGGCAGCTGAACATCTTTCCAATGGTATTATTAATGGTAATATAGTGAATGTTGAAGATGTGGTCAGTTCTATTTCGTCTGTATTAGAAAAAGTTGAGCGGATAATAGGTATGCCTATAGAAAAAGCTGTAATTGGAATATCTGGTCCACATGTTAAGTCTATTACTAGTCAAGGAGTCGTGGCAGTTGCCAAAGCAGATGGAGAAATTAAGGATGAAGATATTGATAGAGTTTTAGAAGCGGCTCAGGCCATTGCTACTCCCCCAAATTATGAAATTCTTCATGTAGTACCTATAAATTACAAAGTGGATAATCAAGAAGACGTTAAAGACCCTATTGGGATGAATGGAGTTCGTTTGGAAGTTAATGCTCAAATTATTATGGCCTTATCTTCTCAAATAAAAATAATCACAAAATGTGTTTATCGAACAGGGGTTGATGTACAAGATTTAGTGTTTTCAATTTTGGCAGATTCAGAGTCAGTATTAGACAAAGAACAAAAAGAATTAGGAGTAGTATTAGTTAATATCGGAGCCTCTACCACAGGTATTGCTGTTTTTGAGGAAGGAGATTTATTACATACTAGCGTATTACCAATTGGTAGTTCCCATATTACTAATGATTTAGCAATTGGATTAAGAACTTCTATTAAAATAGCTGAACAAGTTAAATTAGAATATGCTTCTTGTGTGTCTGATGATATTAGAAAAAGAGATGATATTGATTTAAATACCATAGACCCAGAAGAGGGTAAAAGAACAATGGTTTCTAAATATGAAATATCAAAAATTACTCAAGCTAGAGTTGAAGAAATTTTTGATATGGTTGGTAAAGAATTAAAAGAAATTGATAGATTTGGAATGCTTCCCTCAGGCGTCATTTTAACTGGAGGGGGTTCAAAGTTGAATGGTATAGTTGAGTTAGCGAAGAAACAATTACAATTACCAGTATTTTTAGCTAAACCCAAAAAGATAAATACTGTTGTTGATAAAATTTATGATTTAAGTTACAGCAATGCTTTGGGTTTAATTTTGTGGGAAAATAAGAATAAGAGTGATTCAAGCTGGAATTCATCCATTAATTTTGGTGGATTAATATCAAAGGTTCCAAAATGGATTAAGTCTTTAATGCCTTAAATTAAAAATAAATTATTATAATGAAAAAAAGTAAAGAAATAAAACCAGACATTGAAACATTCGCAAAAATTAAAGTTGTCGGGATTGGTGGCTCTGGAGGTTCTGCTATAAATAGAATGATAGATGATAAAATACGTGGTGTTGAATTTATAGCAATTAATACAGATGCTCAAGCCTTATCTTCTTCAAAGGCGCGGACTAAAATTCAAATAGGAGTTGATACAACAAAGGGTCTGGGTGCTGGAATGGATCCAGATATTGGTTCTAGATCTGCTGAAGAAAATATAGAGGATGTTGAAAAAGTACTGGCTGATTCAGATATGGTTTTTATAACATGTGGATTAGGTGGTGGAACTGGTACTGGAGCAGCTCCGATAGTAGCTGATATTGCTAGAAATCAAGATGCTTTGACTGTTGCCGTTGTTACTAAGCCATTCAGTTTTGAAGGAGCTCAGAGAAAATCTATTGCTGAAAGAGGTCTAGATGAATTAGAGAGTCGAGTAGATACAATTATTACTATTCCTAATGATAGGATATTGAGTATTATAGATAGAAAAACATCTTTATTAGATTCTTTTAAAACAGTAGATGATGTTTTACATCAAGGTATTCAAGGTATTTCAGAAATAATAACAGTCCCAGGATTAGTTAATGTAGACTTCGCAGATGTTAAAGCTATAATGGCCGATGCTGGTTCCGCTTTAATGGGGATTGGAAAGGCTGCTGGTGAAGATAGAGCTAAAAGAGCTGCTAAAGAAGCAGTAGACAGTCCATTATTAGATGTTTCTATTGCCGGAGCAAAGGGTATTTTATTTACAGTAACTGGAGGTAATGATTTAACAATGTTTGAAGTTAATGAGATAGCTGAAATTATTACTGCTTCTGCAGACGGTAATGCTAAGATTATTTTTGGAACAGTAATAGACGAATCAATGAAAGATGATATAAAAGTAATGGTTATTGCTACTGGTTTTGAAAGTTTTGATGTTTCCAAAAAAAGTATTGGTAAAGGATCACATACATCGTATACACCAAATCAATATATTAATAAAACTAATAAACTAGACGAAGAAGATGAAGAAAATGCTATAGAGATTGGAGATGACGATGATTTAGAAGAAGATTTAGGTGAAGAATCAACAGAAGTTGAAAATGAATTAGATATCCCAGCTTTCATCAGAAAGAAAATGAAATAAAAATAGTTCTTAGTTTATAGTTAGTAGTTTGTAGAAAAGTTTTCAAATTACCAGCTACTAACTACCAACTACTAAAACCAACTAAAATATATGAAATGTCCAGCTTGTAATAATGAGAGTACCAGAGTATTAGATTCTAGAGTTGCTTCAGATGGAGTTACTGTTAGGAGGAGAAGAGAATGTTCTAAAAAGAAATGTGGTTTTCGTTTCTCAACAATCGAGGAGATAGAAATTTTAGATCTTACTATTATAAAAAGAAATGATAGGAAAGAATCTTATAATAAGGAAAAATTAAAATCTGGAATTAAAAAGGCTTTAGAAAAAAGACCTCATGGGGATGAAGAAATTGCTCAATTAATTAGAGATATTGAGATGGACCTTCAAAAAACTAGAAAAAACGAGGTTGATTCATCAGTTTTAGGAGATATAGTTATGAAGCATTTGAAGAAGTTTGATAAAGTTGCTTATATACGTTATGCGTCTGTTTACCGCTCATTTGAAGATGTAAAAACATTTGAAAAAGAACTTAGAAGTTTAAAGAAAAAATAAAATGACTGAATTAAAACCAAAAAAAAATATTTATCCACCGGTAGGTGGGAATAATCCATCATTAGAACGACTTTTAAAAGAAAATATAGAGTTGAATGAAAAAGTATATGAAAGTTGTCAAAAAACAGAGAGATATATTCATTTCATTAGAGCTTTTGGAATAGTTAAATTTATTTTAATAGTAGTTCCAATAGTTATCGGTGTTTTATATGTAGTTCCTTTATTAGGTAGTTTTTTTGATATGTATAAAGATCTTTTTACTAGCGCCGGAGAGGTTACTGGTCTTTTAGAAACTATGAAAGATATTCAAGGATTATAAGAGTTATAAATTATTATAAAGTTTTTAAAATAGAGAACTCACTATGAAAAGTGAGTTTTTTTGTTCTACTAAATGTACTTTTGAGAAAGAAAAAAGTGTTTGGTTTACTAAAACCCTAATTTATGGGAAAATGTATATAGAAGGATTTTTTAATTCCTAATTTTAAGTTTTAAGTATGAAGATAAGACAAGGTATTTTAAATATTCTCAAATTAATTTTTGTAGATTTGATATTGGAAATTATTTATTTTCCACTTTGGTGGTATTCTTCTGGTCTATATAGAACAGGAGTTTTTTGTCTGCAACAAATAAAACAACAGTGGAATAATATGGGGCTGGCAATTCATTTCAAATTCTTATTTAAACCAATGTACGCTCAAAGAGATTTTGCTGGTCGAGTAATTAGTTTTTTTGCTCGTTTAATACAATTAGTTTTTAAATTAGTTGTATTTTTGATTTTTATTTTACTATTTTTATTAATTTTCTTACTATGGATTCTATTACCTATTATTATAGTATGGCAAATAACAATAAATCTTCCCGCAAACGGGATCCCGTACGCGGGATAAATTTTTAAATAATGTTAGATAAATCAATAATAATTAGTTGTGATAAATGTCCTAGTGACGGAAAGTGTTCAAGTTGTCTTGATCATCGGAATTATGTTATTTTAGGAAACTATTTAATTTATTGGAATAGAGAGTATAGTGACCTAAGTGTATTCACTGATCAAATTAGAAAGACTATAAAGGTCATTATAAATTTAATATTGATTATTTTTACTGCTTTAGGATTGATAGCTATCTTTTATCATGCCTATTTATTGAAAGTAACAAATAAAGATTTATTGTTATTAAACAATTGGCAAGGAGCATATTTACTTGTATTCTGGGTTAGTTTAATGTTTGCCATGTTTTTATTTTATCGATTAAAAAGAAATCGTTTTAATTTTGAAAAAGTAGTGAACAGTAATTCCTTTGACCCCGGTAGTATATCCTCACAGATTTCGGCTAACTACGGGGTAAATAATCAGAAAGAAAAATTAACAGAAAAGAATATATATGATGTTTTATCAGGAGATGTTAAGAAACTTTTAGTAAAGTCATGGTTTTTGTCTAAGAAAAAGGGATCAAAATCTATCACTTCTTTACA
The DNA here is from genome assembly GCA_030591905.1 of Candidatus Komeilibacteria bacterium. Taxonomy (GTDB): domain Bacteria; phylum Patescibacteriota; class Patescibacteriia; order UBA1558; family S5-K13; genus JAIOTH01. The sequence continues at coordinate 5,886 of JAUVAE010000003.1, read as the reverse complement.
TTTGTTTTTATCATTATTAAAACATGAAAGTGTTAAATTAATTTTTAGTCGTTTAGGCATAAATAAAGATAGTTTTAAACAAAAGATTGAAAGATTAATAGAGGAGAGAGAAGATATAAAGCAAAAAGAACTGTCTGATTTTGAGGTGACAATGTTTAATGCTTATTTATTAGCGTATAAATCAATGTCGCCCCATATTAGAATCAATCATATCTTAACTGCTTTAGGTTTAAGTAATGAGGATGTTGTAGAATTATTTTTAGATTCAGGCGTTAGTGTTGATCAGATTAATAATGTAATTACTTGGGTAAAATTACGTGATGATTTAAGAGGTAGATATAAACGATATAAAGCCCGTTCTATTTTTAAACCTAAGGGGGCAATGAATAGATCAATGACAGCTATTGCCACCCCATTTTTAGATAGATTTAGTCAAGACATGACTTATTTAGCTAAGATGGGGTATTTAGATTTAAATGTGGCTAGAGATAATAAAATAGAGGAAATTTATCGGATTATTGAAACAGATAATAACGGGGTGATATTAGTTGGCCAACCTGGAGTTGGAAAAGATAGCATTATAGAAGGTTTAGCAAATCGGATGGCTGCCGAGGAAGTACCTAAACATTTACAAGATAAGAGATTAATAAGTCTATCATTATCAAGTTTAGTTTCTAAATCTTCAGTAGAAGGACAAGTTGAAAGTAATTTATTAAGAGTAATGAATGAAATTATTAGATCTGGAAATATAATTTTAATTATTCAAGACATACATAATGTCGTGGGAGTTACCTCAGCTGGTACGGAAAATGTTGATTTATCAGAAGTTTTAGCCGATGTTATTGCTAAATATGATGTCATGATTATCGGCACTACTACTCCAAATGATTATACTAAATATTTAGAGAGAAATCCTTTGTCTGCTAATTTATTAAAAGTTGATCTCCCGGAACCTAATTTTAATGAAACAGTTCAAATTTTAGAGGCCAAGACTTTTGCTATCGAAAACAAGTACGGTGTTTATTTTTCATATCAGGCGATTGAAAGAATTGTTAAATTAACAAGTAATTATATTCATGACAGATTTCAACCTAGTAAATCTATTAAAATTTTAGAAGAAGTTGCTGTCATGGTTAGAAAAGCAAAGGGTAAAAATCATTTAGTTACTGCTGGAGATGTTTCAAAAATTGTTTCTGAAAAAGTAAATATTCCTCTAGGAGAAGTTAGTGCTTCAGAGAGTGATAAATTAATGAATTTAGAAGAATTAATTCACAAGAGAATTATAGGACAACATGAGGCAGTTAAAATGGTTTCTTCATCCTTAAGAAGGGCTAGAGCTGAACTTAGAGACGAATCAAAGCCAATTACAAATTTATTATTTTTAGGGCCTACTGGTGTTGGTAAAACGGAATTAGCTAAAACAGTTTCTCAAATATTTTTTAATAGTGAAGATAGTATGATTAGACTAGATATGTCTGAATATCAAGAAAGAACTAGTATTGCACGTTTAATTGGTATGGAAGGAAGTACAGAAGGAGGTGTTTTAACAGAGGCTATTCGAAAAAATCCTTTTTCTTTATTATTACTAGATGAAATTGAAAAAGCTCATCCTGATATATTGAATATATTTTTACAAGTTATGGATGATGGAAGGTTAACTGATTCTAGTGGTCGAACAATAGATTTTTCAAATTGTATTATCATAGCAACTTCAAATGCAGCCGCATTTTATATTCAGGATCAAGTTGCTTTAGGTACTGACTTGAAAGAAGTAAAACAAAATTTATTACAGAGTGAATTAAGACCATATTTCAAGCCAGAGTTTTTAAATCGTTTTAGTGGTATTGTCTTATTTAAACCATTAACACCTAAAGAAATAGAACAGATAACAGTTTTAATGTTAAAGAAAGTTACTAAAAGATTAGAAAATAAAGGTATTCACTTTAGTGCTTCAGAAGAGGCTATAAAAGAGTTAGCAGAAATTGGTTTTAGTAAAGAATTTGGAGCCAGACCTTTAGCTAGGGCTATCCAACAAAGAGTAGATAATTCTCTTGCTAATTTTTTACTTACTGGTAAAATTGGTCGTAGAGATAAGGTTGTATTAGAAAGGGGAGGTGAAATTCGAATTGAAAAAGCTAAAAAATTCTAATTAATTTTTTATTAGTTATTATTTAAAATTATGTCTAAAGAAAATAAAAACATTGAGATGGATAAGATCATTTCATTAGCTAAGAGACGCGGTTTTGTATTTCCTTCTTCAGAGATTTATGGTGGATTTTCAGCTATCTATGATTATGGTCCTTATGGCGTTGAATTAGCTAATAATGTTAAAGAATCTTGGTGGAAATATATGGTGCGAAATAGAGAGGATATTATTGGTCTAGATTCTTCAATTTTTATGAATCCCAAAGTTTGGGAAGCTAGTGGTCATGTTCAAGGTTTTTCTGATCCTTTAGCAGAATGTAAAAAATGCCATTCTAGAATAAGAGTTGATGCTCTTTTAGAAGATATTGGTGTTCAGGCTGATGAGAAGATGAGCGAAGATGAGATTAATAAACTCTTTAAAGAAAATAAAGATAAACTTAAGTGTCCAAAATGTGGACAAAAAGATTTTACAGAATCCAAAAGTTTTAATTTATTAGTTAAATCCAATTTAGGAAATTTTACTGGAGATTGGGAGCAAGAACCAGTTTATTTAAGAGGAGAAACTTGTCAGGGAATATATATTAATTTTAAAAATATTTTAGATTCTACTAGAATGAAAATTCCCTTTGGTGTTGCTCAAATTGGAAAAGCTTTTCGAAATGAAATAACTGCTCGTCAATTTATTTTTAGAACTAGAGAGTTTGAACAAATGGAAATGCAATATTTTGTAAATCCTAAGGATGAAATGAAAGAATATAAAAAATTAAGAGAATATAGATGGAATTTTTATCTGCATTTAGGAATAAATAAGAAAAATTTAAAATGGCATCAGCATGAAAATTTAGTTTTTTATGCTAAAGAAGCTTATGATATTGAATATAACTTTCCCTTTGGTTTTAAAGAATTAGAAGGTTTGCATGCTCGGGGTGATTATGACTTAACTCAACATGCCAAATATTCAAAGCAAAAATTAGAATATTTAGATCCTTATACAAATGAAAAGTACATTCCTCATATTATTGAAGCTTCAGGCGGGGTAGGAAGGACATTTTTGGCATTATTATTTGAGGCTTATACCGAAGAGAAAGTTGATGGAGATGAAAGAATAGTATTAAAACTTAAGCCAGAATTAGCGCCAATTAAAATAGCAGTATTTCCTTTATTAAAAAATAAACCAGATTTAGTTAATAAAGCTAAAGAGATTTTTGATAATTTAAAGACTAAATATATGTGCGAATTTGATGATAATGGTAATGTTGGGAAAAGATATCGTCGCCAAGACGAAATCGGTACTCCTTATTGTATTACAGTTGATTTTGAAGGTTTAGATAATCAGACAGTTACTGTTAGAGATCGCGATACTATGAAACAGGAGAGAGTTAAAATTGATGAATTAGAAGAGTATTTTAGAAATAAATTTAATGGTTAAAATAAATTTATGAGTATTGAAAATCCTTTTAAAAAAAATTCAAAAGAAAAATCTATTAAAGGCGATAATTTTACGATGAAAAATGGGGATCCGTTTAGTAAGACAGTGGGACCAGGTTTAAAGATGGGATCGGGTGATTCGACCGAAAAGTTTAAGAAAAGAGAAGAAAAAAAAGATAAAGAAGAGGCTGATCGTGTTAAATTTTTTACAGATGTTGATTTTGCTAAGGAGTCGATTGATGACATATTAAAATTTTGCAAATTAAAATCATATTCAGAAACTCTTAGAATAGAGCTTAATGGGAAGTTTGATAAAACACGAGTTGATGGAGCGTCTGTTTATATGGATTTTGCAGATACACCAGAGGGACTTTATCAGCTTGCATCGGAAATAATGAAAAAGTATCCAGATTATCATTTTGATTTTGACAATGATCCGGAAGGAAGGTGGGTAAAATATACAGTTTCTAAAAGAAAAAAAGACAAATTTAATGATTAAGATAAAAACAATTTATTCTTGTTCTAAATGTGGAGCCCAGACTCCCAAGTGGGAGGGTCGTTGTCCGGAATGTGGTGGATGGGGAACTTTAGAAAAAGAAGCTTTTTCAGATTTAGACAAAAAAGAAAAACAAAATCAGCTTCAAGATTTGAAAGTTGATTTTATTGATTTAGAAAAAGTTAAGAAAAGTGATACTCAAAGATTGAAAACTGGCTGTTCATCTTTTAATATTGCAATTAATGGCGGAATTGTCCGGGCCTCTTTAGTTTTAATTGGTGGTAATCCAGGAATTGGTAAATCAACTTTAATTTCTCAAGTAGTTTCTGATCAGTTTAAGATTCTTTACGTCTCAGGAGAGGAGACTGCTTCTTCAGTTAAGTCGAGAATGGATAGACTGGGAGTAAAAATTAAGGACTTAAAGTTTTTAGCGGAAAATAACTTAGAAAAAATATTATCTGGAGCTATGAAAGTTAAGCCAGATTTATTGATTGTTGATTCTATTCAAACAGTTTATACTGTAGAAATTGATTCTGATGCTGGTGGAGTCTCTCAAGTCCGAGCTTGTACAGTTAAATTAATGGAAATTGCTCGTAAATTAGATATGGCAGTTTTAATAGTTAGTCATGTTAATAAAGCTGGAGATTTAGCTGGTCCCAAAGCTCTTGAGCATTTAGTAGATTGTGTTATTAATTTGGAAGGGGATAGGTTGAATAGATATAGAATGTTAAGAGTTATTAAGAATCGTTATGGTTCTACAGATAATTCAGAAGTTTTAGAAATGACTAGTAAGGGGTTTAAGAAAGTTTTAAATCCATCAAATATTTATCTTTCTAATTCTAATATTGATAAAGGAACTGTTATAACTTCTATTATGGACGGTAGTCAAGTTTTAATGTTAGAACTCCAAGCCTTAGTAAATAAAACAAATTTTGGTTATCCCAAAAGAACTACTTCAGGATTTGACCAAAAGCGTTTAGAATTATTATTAGCCGTGTTATCAAAAAAAGCAGGTTTAAAATTAGGAGCTTATGATGTCTATATTAATTTAACTGGAGGTTTTCAGGTTAAAGATCGTTCCTTAGATTTATCAGTTTGTTTAGCTATTATGTCGGCCTATCATGATAAACAAGTTAAAGAGAACACAATTGTTTTTGGAGAAGTTGGTTTAACTGGCGAAATTCGTTCTATACCAAAGACAAAAGAAAGAATTAAAGAAGCTATAGCTCTTGGATTTAAAAATATTATTATTCCGAAGTTTGATAAAAAAGTAGATGTTAAAGGAGTTAATTTAATTGAAGTGGAGAAGATTAAAGATCTGGAGAAATATTTGGGGTAATTATTCCATATGTACATCTTTAGAAATTTGAGAAATTTTATCCTTTAGTAAAGGATATTTTTTTAATTCTGGATCTTGATTAAAGATTTTTTCTACCCAGGCACGGACTTTTTTATTTAATTCTGAATCAGAAAGATCAGCTATTTTAATTTGGCTTAAAAAACCAGATTGAGTTGTGCCATAAATATCACCACTACCTCTAAATTTTAAATCAGCTTCAGCTAATTTAAAACCATCGGTGGTTTTAGTCAAAATTTCTAGTCTTCGTTTAATTTTAGGACTGGTATTATCAGTAAATAGGAAACAGAATGATTGATGCTTGCCTCTTCCTACTCGACCTCTAAATTGATGTAAAGAAGCTAAACCAAAACGATCAGCACCTTCAATCATCATGATAGTAGCATTAGGATAATCAATTCCCACCTCAATTACTGAAGTAGAAACTAAAATTTTAGTCTTATTATTAGCAAAATTGTTC
>JAUVAE010000007.1 GCA_030591905.1 Candidatus Komeilibacteria bacterium | reverse complement strand
GAAGATCCTTACGGAGAAGGCTGGGTCATCAAGGTAGAGCCCAGTGACCTGGAAGCAGATCTCGCAACCCTCAAGAAGCCAGGACCGGAATTCGAAGCCTGGATGAAGAAAGAGATCGAGGAAAAGAAGGCACTGATCAAATAATCAGGGTTTTGTTTCCATTTATCTTTGAGTTGTCATATAGTGTAGCGTATGCGGTGTGTCAGCCCTAGGGTTATGTTTGATGGGTGGGCATGCTTAATGAGTAAATGCTCAAGGGATGAAGACACCCCCGCCCTATGGGCGAGGTTCGCGAATCTCCAGTTGGCATTGTCACTCGCTAATACAACAAATCCAGTACCCCGCCTCTCCATTATTCGCGATTGCTCGTATGTAGCAAATGAGTGAATAAAAATTGATTCATTTGAATCTGACCATCTATTTTATTTATATATAATAAAGATCCTTCTTCTTTTTCTTCCTCTAATCTTCTTTGTGATTTATCTTTTTTTAGATTCATTATTTCTTCTCGAGCTTCTTCATATTCATTTTTAATTGCTTCAAATTGCTTGGCTTGTTTTTTAGTAGCCGTATCTAAAGACCATTCATAAGATATATGACTATATTTTGTAGCTATTTCATTAAAATTATCAACTATTTTTTGCTCGTCTTCGTTTAAGTTTTGCCATTCTCCAGCATATTGAATTTCTATTTTTCCTTCTTCGTCTAACTTAACTTCTGGACCATATGCTTTCATTCCCTGAACTAACTTTTCCATTATTTGTTGATGAGTTTCTGATTCTAATTTAAATGACTCCTTTGATCCTTCTTTTTCTAATCTAGCTATTTCATAACTCTTAAGTATTCCTTTCAAAATTTTTCCTAAAAATTTAGAATTTCCTAAATCTTTTTGAAATTCCTTCTGAGCATCTTCTTTAATATTAGCTAAAAATAATTGTTTAAAATTTTCTAACACTAAAGACCTCTGCCCATCAGACAAATCTTTAAATCCTTCTATATTCTCTCCTAACTTATTTAATCTTTCATCAAAATCCTCGACTAGATCTTCTCTTTCATCTTCTTCATCTTCAATATCTAATTTTAGAACAGTTTCTTGTTCTATCGTTTCTTTTTTGACTTTAGATTTTCGTTTAATATCAAAAAATCCTAAAAATTTTCTATTCTTCTTCTTGACTTCTGAAACGACTTCTTCTACTTTTTCATCAATTTTTTCTACCTCTGGTTGATCTATTTCCACATCCTTAATAACCTTAACTTTATTATTTATCTTTTCTTCTCTAATTTCTATCTCTTTTTTTACTTTATCACCAGCTTCTTCTAAGTAAATCTCTTTATCCTTATCAATTTTTTCTTCATTCTCGTCTATCTCTACTTCATCTTCCTGAATCTGACTTTCTTCTTTAGAAAAAAAACACTTATTTTTAATAAGTTGTTCTAACTCTTTTTTAGTAATAATTCCTTCTTTTTCTAAATCCTCAAGATTTTTTAAATTAATATTAGTTGGTTCAAATTCACCATTATTATATTTTTTTATAACATCACTAACACTAGAGATCAATTGATCTTTTAATTCTTCTAAATCCCAACGGGTATTAAGTATATGTGGTATATCTTTATCTGTTTTTTTTACCATATATTTATCTCTTAAATTATTATTTATATTTTTAAAATATCTTTTCTTAATTTCTCTAACCTGGCCTTATCTTTTTTTTCAATACTTGTTTTAACTAAATCAAGTTTTTTTTGATGTAATCTGCTTAATTTAGCCATAGCTAAATTAAATTCTCTGTCTATTTCAGATAAAATTTTATTTAGTTCTTTTTTTGTTATTTTTTGATTACTATTCATGTCTTTTTGTTAAATCATTATGTTGCTAATTATATCATACTTTATATTTTTTGTCAACGGGGCATTCGCCCGTTTTCAACTAATATTCATCGGTCCAAAGCTTGCTTTTGTAGTTTAAATATTAAGCTTATGCTTAAAATAATCACTAAAAAACTCACTAATTGTGGCAATCTAAGCCCTAAAACAAGCGGTGAAGGATCAATTCTAATAAATTCCATACAAAACCTTATTAAGGAATAACCACTTAAATATAATAAAGTTATGAAGCCATTGAAATATCCTTTTTTAAATAGTTTTAATAAAATTAAAAAGAGAATCAAGTTTAATATTGATTCATATAAAAATACTGGATGATGAAAATTAGCTGTCCTCTCTATATATATAGCCCATGGTAAATTGGAAACTTGGCCATAAAGTTCTTGATTAAAAAAATTGCCCCACCGACCTATAATCTGTCCTAAAATTAATCCTAAACTTAATAAATCAGTATATTTCCAAAATAATAATTTATTTTTTTTACAAAAAATATAAACCGTCACTATGCCAAATAAAATGGTACCTTGTATAGCAAGACCCCCATTCCAAATTTTAAAAACATCCAGTAAATGATTCTGATAATAGCTCCAATTAAAAAAAAGCACTTCATAAAAACGTGCTCCAATTAATCCCATAATTATTACATAAAAATAGAGATTTTCTAACTGTTTTATATTATATGCTTTCTTTTTAGCTAGTTTGCTAATAGTGTATATAGCTACTAAAATAGCTAAAACCATAATCAAACCATACCAATATACTCTAAATTGGCCTATTCTGAATAAAATTGGATTGGGACTTATATTTATCATGAATAAAATGATTAATCACTTCCATATTCTATAGCATATAATATTTGCTCTAAAATACTCTTTGGTATAACCCCAGCAAATTTTTCACCGTTTATAAAAACTGTCGGTGTACCTTCTACTCCAGCCTTCACTCCTAAAACTAAATCTTGCTGAATCTCATCCTTATATTTATTAGTGTCATAACAATCTTTAAATAATTCCATATCTAATCTCATATTTTCCGCAATATTCTCAATTACCATATCTGATAATTCATTTTGGCGACGGAACAATTGATCATGCATCTCCCAAAACCTACCTTGTTCAAAAGCACAATTAGCAGCCATCGCCGACTTAAAATCATCTAAAGGTAAATCCCTGAATATTACTTTCACTTTCTCATTATTTTCTAAAACAAATTGTTTAATAGTTGGATAAAAAATTGCAGAATAAGGACAATTAAAATCAGAAAATTCCACAATAGTCATAATTGGATTGTCTGCCCCTATACTAGGATCATCTACTGACTCAATCTCACTACGATTAACTACTATTTCTGAACTATCAATTTTATTATCAAATTCAGAGTAATGTCCTATTACATTAGAAATTATTATTTCACCTGATTCTATTGCTTTTTTATAACGAAAAACTAAACCCACAAAATTAATAATTAAAGCTATTATCAGTACAGAAAAAACAATAATCAAAATACCCCACCATTTACTAAACCATTTTTTGGTCTTTTTTTCTGGTAAATTTTCCATAATTTATTAACTATTTATAAAAGTTTTTTAAAACTTATGTTAACTCCCTGCCTACCGACCTGTCTGCCGATAGGCAGGTAGGCAGGCTCGGCTCGGAAATAGTAAAATTTTACTTCGCTTCATTTTCCTATTCCACTCACTCTACGTCGTTAATAAACTTAAAATTCTGTTCTAAATTATAAGCAATATTCAAAACATTTTGTTCATCCATAAAATTACCTATTACTTGTAATCCTATTGGTAATGGTTTTTTAACCATTGGTAATGATATTGCTGGTAATCCAGCGATATTAACAGCCACAGTGAATATATCAGCCAAATACATTGTTAAAGGATCATTAAACTTTTCACTTAATTTAAAAGCTGTACTAGGAGTTGTTGGTAAAATTATAGCATCAACATTTTTAAACATTTTCTGAAATCTAAACTTAATATCTTGTTGAACTCTTTTAGCCGTATTATAATAAGCATCTTTATATCCCTCTGACAAAACATATGTTCCAATCATAATTCTCCTTTTAACTTCTTTACCAAATCCTAAATCTCTATTTGTTAAATAAGATTCCAATAAATCTTGAGCATCTCTTTTATTAAAACCATATCTAATTCCATCATATCTAGCTAAATTAGTTGAGGCCTCTGCTGGTTGAATAATATAATAAACCGCTAAAGCTTCATCCATAAAAGAAAAATCAACTTCTTTAGTTTTAATTCCCATTCCTTTTAACTCTTGTAAAACGTTTTCAAAACCATCTTTTATTTCTTGATCAATACTTAATTTATAATAATTTTTAGGGAATCCAATTACTTTATTTCCCATTCCTTCTTTGATTCTTGATATATTCACCTTATCAGGTTTAATAGTAGTCATATCATTCTGATCTTGATCTAATATGGAATTAAATACTATTGCTGAATCTTCAACCGAATTTGTAAGTGGACCAATTTGATCTAATGACGAAGATAAAGCTATTAATCCATATCTAGAAACTCTGCCATAACTCGGTTTGAACCCTACCACGCCACAAAAAGCAGCTGGTTGTCTAATAGAACCACCTGTATCACTTCCCAATGCAAAAACACAATGTCTGGCAGCTACAGCAGCTGCACTACCACCAGATGATCCACCAGGAACTCTAGTTTCATCATGAGGATTTAAAACTGGACCAAAATAAGAAGTTTCGTTAGAAGTTCCCATGGCAAATTCATCTAAATTAGTTTTACCCAAAAATATAGCTCCCTTATCTCTTAATTTTTCAATAACTTTAGCATCATAACTCGCTATATAATTTTCCAACATTCTTGAAGCAGCCGTAACCCTCTCCCCTTTTATCAATATATTATCTTTAATAGCAACTGGTATTCCTTCCAAACTATTTAATTTCTGATTACTAGCTATTTTCTCATCTACATCTTGAGCTTGTTGAAGTGCCTGTTTCTTAAATAAAGTTATAAAATCATTTAATTTATCTTTTTCAATATTAGAAAAACATTCTTGCACCAATTCCTGACAAGAAAACTCTTTATCCTCTAATCCTTCTTTAATTATATTTATTGTAAATTCTTCCATACGACTTATAGTTTATTGCTAGGAATCTTTAATCTATAATATTTTTTTAACTTTTAATAATTTTCCATCCTGGTCACTAAATTGTTTAATTAAATCTTCATTGTCTTTATTTATAACCTTATCTTCTCTCAATTCTGTGATTTCGTCATCTGATTTATATTTTTGAGCAATAAATTTATATCCTTGAACTTTATTAACATAATCTAAAATATCACTCAATTGCTTAGTGAATTCGTTAATTTCTTTTTTAGAAATTTTAATTCTAGATAAATCAGATAACTTTTTTATATCTTCTTCTTTCATTATTTTAATATTATTTAATCTAACCAATATACCTTATTATATAATATAATAGATGCTTAGTCTAACATTTTCAAGAATTCATTTTCATTAATTATTTTAACACCTAATTTTTGAGCTTTATCATATTTAGAACCAGGGTTCTCTCCGACAATTACAAAATCAGTCTGATTACTAACTGTAGCGGAAATTTTAGCTCCTAAATCCCTAAGATTCTTTTTAGCTTCATCTCTAGTTAAATTTTCTAATGATCCAGTTAAAACAAAAACTTGATTCTTTAATGTCTGCTTTTTTAATTTTACTTTTTGGACATTAATTCCTAATTTAAATAATTTATCCAGATAATGAATATTTTTCTTACTTTGAAAATAATCACAGACACTCTCAGCTACTTTAGGACCAATATCATGAATATGCTCTAATTTTTCCTTACTAATATCCATTACTTTTTCAATAGCGCCAAACTTATTAGCAAGGAGAATACTAGTCTCATCCCCAACGTGTCTAATACCTAGGGCGTAAATAAATCTATCTAAATTTATATCCTTGCTCTGAGCTATAGATTGAATTAAATTATCAGATGACTTATCAGCAAACCTCTCTAAAGGAATTAAATCTTTTTTTTCTAATTTAAAAATATCAGCTGGAGTTTTTAATAAACCCTGCTCTATTAACTGTTCTATTATACTAGGCCCTAATCCTTCTATATTAAAAGCCTGCTTAGAAACAAAATGGACAATATTTTCTTTTTGCACGGCACTACAATTTTTATTAGAACAATAATGATTAACTTCTCCCTCTTGACGGCAAACTTTAGAATTACATACTGGGCATTTCTGGGGAATATTAATTGATTTTTCATTACCAGTCCTTAAACGAGGCAAAACCTTAACAATTGCTGGGATGACGTCCCCAGCCTTCTCAATAATAACTGTATCTCCTATTTTAACATCTAATCGCTCTATTTCATCAAAATTATGCAAAGTAGCTCTAGAAACAGTGGATCCTGCCAATAATTTGGGATCTAAAATAGCAACTGGCGTTAAAGCCCCAGTTCTACCAACTTGAATTATAATATTTTTAATTTTTGATGTAACCTGTTCTGCTGGAAATTTATAAGCAATCATCCATCTCTCTGATTTCCCGATATTACCAAGTTTTCTCTCAGCGCTAATATCATTAGTAACTATTACAACTCCATCTGTTAAATAATCCAATTTTTTTCTTTTCTCATTCCACTTCTCTAAATAATTCTTAACATCTTCATGTTTCTCACAAAAAGAGTTATTAGGGTTTATCTTAAAACCAAATTCTTTCAACATATCATGAACCTCTTCATGTGTTTTTTGACCCAAATCTTCTTTAATATCATATACGAAATGAATTAATTTTCTCTGAGCAGTTACTTGCGGATCTAATTGCCTAATACTTCCAGCAGCAATATTTCTTGGATTAGCATATAATTCTAAACCTTCTTTTTCTCTTTTTTTATTAATTTTTTCAAAAACACTCTTTTTTAACAAAATCTCTCCTCGAGTAGTTAAAACATCTGGCAAAGGATATTTACCTTTTCTTAATTTTAGAGGAATGCTCTCTATTGTTTTGATATTATTAATCACATTTTCTCCAACTTTTCCATTTCCTCTAGTAGCTGCTGTTTTTAAAATGCCTTTTTCGTAAGTCAAAATTACTGTTAGGCCATCCAATTTTAATTCACAAAAATAATTATATTTTGTATCTAGTATTTTCTTATTTCTATCTTCCCAACTTTTAAATTCGGAAAAAGAAAAAATATCCTGTAAGGATAAAACTGGATATTGATGTTCAATTTTCTCAAATTTATCCAAAGCTTTTCCACTAACTCTCAAACTTGGAGAATCTGAGCTTAATAAATCTGGAAATTGTTTTTCTAAATCAACTAGCTCTTTTTTAAGAGAATCCAATGCCGCATCACTTATCTCTTGCTTATCTAAAACATGATATAAATATCTATGATACTCTATCTCTTTTTTTAATTTTTCTATTCTTATTTTAACCTTAGCCTTATTCATATTTAGTCTATTCATTTACCTTTAAAAATAAAGTCTTTGAATCTGTATCAACAGCATCTTTAACAGTAATTAATAAAGGGTATATTCCGATTTCCGTAACACTTCCACTTAGAATTCCTGTTTCATTATTTATTCCCAGTCCTGGGGGAATGACACCAGTTAATTCCCACTCATATGGTGGCGTTCCATTAACAGCTCTAATTGAATAGGAATACATAATATCTTTTGTTGCATCTGGTAAATTATCTGTTGATATAAATAAATCTCCACCAAACCATCCTCCCGTATATGCTCCAATATCTTTTACTAATGATTTTTCTGAAAAAAGTACATAATCAAATAGTCCAGACAAAGGACTAAGTTTCCTTAAATTAACACGTAATGCCTGTCGATTTGATTGATTAGTGTCAACTGGATATTCACCCACACTTTCTATACTATATATATTTTCAAAATCTATTTGTTGATCACTTATATCAAAAGCTTTAATGTTTAAATTATATATGTCACAATACAAAGCCTTAAATCTAAATTGATATGACATAATTCCATCTAATTTAATATCCGAACAAATGCTTCCACTGCCATCAATTTCTACTGGCGATTCACTAAGTAAACATTTATTTATATGCATCTGATCTTGCATTTGTCCCCAGTTTACATTATCTTCTGCTTCCCACTCATTTACTGTTAATTCTATTTTTGAGTCTGAAGCACAATTATCATTCCAGCTTAATTGAAGATAACTAATGGAACTTCCTAAACTTAAATCATTTTGATCAAAAACATCCAGTTGATAAATTTCATCTTTTTTTAAACTTATTAAAATATTTTTCACCTTGTCAGTCACTTCTCTAGAAATCAAACTTTCACCAGCTACAATACTACCACCTGGTAAAATCAAATCCTCAATATTTAAATCTGCTACTTTTCTTATATAATAAATTGCTTGTTCATTTCCTGTTTCAGCAGCATAAAAAGCAACTATTGAATTATCAATATTTTGTGATTGTCTCATACTTCTAATTGATAAAACATTAATATATAGAGTACTAGAAAGAATAGTAGACATAATCATCAATGCTAACAAAATAGCTGAACCCGATCTTTTTTTGTTTTTTACCATAATACTTAATACATTACTTCTTATATTGTCTAGAACTAATAACTGTTTGAATTCTAATCTGTCCATCAGATGCATTTTGTTTATTATAATGAGCCTGTAAATATAAAATTACCATTGGTTGTTTAATAATCTCTGCATCTTGTGCAAAAGGATTTGAATCTGGTAATAGATAAAAATCCAAAGAATCAACAATAATACTATTTGTACTTAAATCACTCCAAGTATCACCATTATTTAAGCTCATTTGGACAATACCCGGACTCCAAGTATCACCATTAAGTGCAAAATATGATATATTATCGGCATTATCTCGTAAAGCTACAATAGGTACTGGATTTTTAAAACCTTCTCCATAAACCTCTTCGTAATAATCATAATATATTGTGCCTAATCTAATCTCCTTTGATATCATTTCCACAATATATCTAACTTCATTTTCAACTTCTTGCATTGCATTAATTTTACTATTAGCCATAATTGTTGACAAAAAAATACCAATAGAAGCTGTAATTACTGTTAAAAATAACGCCGTAGCCACGAGCATCTCTATTAATGTAAAACCTTTTTTTTGTTTCCTGTCTTTCATGTTACTAATTTATTTAATAGTTCCTAAGGAAAACCTTTATTTCCAATTATATAACCTTTCCTCTGCCTCCACTATTCTTATTGAACCAGTGTCTTTCCAACCAACTTTTGATATAACTTGTAAACCAATCTTATCATAAAAAAAATCTTTACAACGTTCTCCATGATTAGTTAAAATTTTCTCTTCAATACCAGTATCGCATATTTCATTTATATAAATTAAACGATAAAAATTACTAACACTACTACCAATTATTAAACTTCCTAAAGAATCATATCCATAATTATAAATTTTATAATCTGGATCACTCAATATTGGAACAAAATGTAACTTACAAGCAGCATAACCAATTGAATGATTATCATCAATACAATCCTCCCAAAACATACCAACTGGAACAACATCATAAGAAAAATTATCAAGCTCCCAAGATGATCTGTTAAAAGTAATAAAACTATTCTCATTATCTTCAGTAGAAGGGATGCTCTCTCCGTCTCCATGAAATAAAGAGTCGTCCCATTCTTTTTCTGAATCAAGCCAATTACTATCTCTAATATTTCTAATAATTTCAATTCCTTCCCGGGATAAATTAGAAGCAATTAACATATTATGATTATAACCTTGAACTTTAATGTTAAAAATAACTAAACTCATTATTGAAACTAATCCAACAATAACAACAGATATAGCAATAACAACTTCTAAAATGCCCTGACCCCTTGTTTTACTAAAACCCCGACAAAATAAACCATTATTAAATATTAATATCTTCAACTTTTTAAATAATTTGTTCTTATTTTTATCTTGCATATAACTATTGATTAAATTCTGTCCAAGTTCTACCACTGATAGTATCAAAATAAGTGCTCCACACTCCATCAACACTACTACTACTCAAAAAAATAACCGAACTTGAACATGTAGAATCGTTATTAATTATCATTGTTGGCTTAGGTGGTATAAAAACTATATTTAAATCTGTACTATACTTAAGACCCTCACAGAATAAAGTATGTTCACCAAAACTTATATTATCATGTAAAAAACTCTTAGAATAAACCGAATCATTGGCTTCATTAAAAATGTTATCACCATCGTCTCCATATATTACAATCTCACCATTAGTCCCACCAAAAAATATACCATAAGCATTTGGCATATAATTATCAATCTCTTTACCAGTTAAAGCCATATTTTGAACACTTCTGATAGAATCCTCTATATCAAAGGCTTGCAATGTAAAAATATTAGAATCCTCTCCTCGTCGGTAATTAAACATAACTAAAGTTAATATAACTATAAAAATAGTCATTGAAACGAGAATTTCTAATAAACTAAACCCCTCACCTTTTTGTTTTTTAAAAAAAATAAAAAGGTGAGGGATAAATCCATATTTCTTTTTTAAAATAGATTTCATACTCTTATATAAATAAATGTCGATTAATAATTTAAAAACCTAAAATTTTAATCAAATACCAATCCCATATAATATTTCCAAATAACATTACCAACCAAACACTAAAAACTAAAAATGGTCCAAAAGGAACTTTACTTGACCATTTTCTTTTTTTGATACTCAATAAAATAAGCCCAATAATGCTACCTAAAATATAAGCTATAAATATAACTAATAAAATGCTTGGCCATCCGACAATAAAACCAATTAATAATCCAATTAAAATATCTCCTCCTCCTATCCATTTCCCCTTAGAAACAACAAATTGTAGACCAAAAAACAAAACACCAACAACTCCCGCAATTAATAAACTTAATAAATCCACTTTTAAAATTAAAAAATTAAAAAAGAAAGCAATTATTATTGCTGGCCAAACAATTACATCTAAAACTAAATAATATTTCAAATCATATATAAAAATGATTATTAAAAATACATTAATTATTAGATAAAATATTAAAAATAAAATATTATCCGTAAACCATAATTTATGAACAAAATAAAACCAATATCCAAATGCAAAAATAAAACCTGTAAATAATTCCACTAATAAATATTGAATATTTATCTTCTGCTTACAATATCTACATTTTGCCCCTAAAAAAATATAAGAAAGCAAAGGAAATAAATCAAAAAAACCCAAAGTATGTTTACATTTAGGACAAAAAGATCTCCCCAACATACTCTTTTCTTCTTTTAGACGATAAACCAAACAGTTAATAAAACTGCCTAAAATTGCACCAAAAATAAAGAAAAATACGATAAACATACCTTAATTATAGCATAAAAAAATAGACACGCGAAAATGAGCGTGTCTATTTATATTTGATTATACTAAAATTATTCGACTTCTTTATTTTCTTCCTCCATTTCGGAAACTTCTGGAATCTCTGAAACTTTCTCTTCTTCTAGCTCTACTTCAATTGGAGCAGCTTCTTCAATTTTTTCTTCTGGAGCTTCCTCTGTTCCTAGCTCTACTTCAATTGGAGCTTCCTCTTTTTTCTCTTCTTCTATTTTTTCCTCTGGAGCTTCCTCTTTTTTACTCACATAACATCTTTTACATTTACACAATAAAAGTACAACACCAATTATTAATACGACTAAATAGATCCACAAATCTACTTTTAATAAAAATAATACTATTCCCAAGATAATTAAAACAATTCCTAAAATTTTCTTTTTATCCATAATCTTTGATTAATTAATTAAACTATCGCTTTATTCTTTAATTATAGTAAAATTAAGCCCTAAAAACAAGAAAAAAGCACGTAATTAAATACGTGCTATCTTGAATTGAATATATGCCTTAGATCGTACGCATTCTAAAAATACGACGCGGAAAAACTATCTGCAAACCCGACAACAAATGTGATGCCTAGTCTTTCATAGGTACACCATCTGGCTGCATAGCCGGAATAATACTCCAATCATCATCTTTCTTCTTGTCTTTTCCAGTCAACCTCTGGACTATCCATCTTTTAGTCATAATATCCTCCTTTTCTTATTTTATTTACTATAAACTTAACGGATATCTCCTATTTAGTCAATAACTAATATCTGCTAGAATTAAACCATGAACTTAAATACAACCCTAGACCAAATTTATAGCATTGGGCCTAGTATCTATAAAAAACTCCAAAGACTTGGACTACATAAAGTGGAAGATATTCTTTTTTATTACCCGTTCCGTTATGATGATTATTCTAAAATTAAAAAAATAAAAGATTTAAAAAATGACGAAACAGCTACTGTTCAAGGCACTATAACCTTAATCAATAATAAAAGAGCTAAAACTAGACGAATGAATATTACTGAGGCTCTTTTAGAAGACGAGACTGATCAAGTACAAATTGTTTGGTTTAATCAACCTTTTATTGTTAAAAATATTAAACCAAGAGATAAAATCTTTATTTCTGGAAAAGTTAAAAAAACTTTATTAGGCTATTCTTTTATTAGTCCTTCTTATGAGAAGATAGGCTCTCAGACTACTCATACAGCTAGAATAGTTCCCATTTATCCAAGTACTGAAAAACTAACTCAAAAACAAATTAGATTTTTAATAAAAGCTTGTTTACCAGCTACTTATCTTTTAGAAGAGTGGCTTCCAAACGAAATACTATCATCGCAAGGCGGGATCCCGTCCGCAGGAAAAGATGAAAACTTATTAATTTTAGACGAAGCTATTCGACAAATTCATTTTCCAGATAATCAAAAAAAACTTGAACAAGCTAAAAAAAGAATTGCTTTTAATGAAATATTTACTTTAATCTCTTTAGCGAAGTCTATTAAAAGAGACAATCAAAAAAATAAAGCTATTCAAATTAAATTTCATGAGGATAAAATTAAAAAATTTGTTCAATCTTTACCTTTTGAATTAACTAATGATCAACGAAAAACTGCTTGGCAAATACTCCAAGACTTAGAAAAAAACATTCCTATGAACAGACTATTAGAAGGAGATGTCGGTTCTGGAAAAACTATTGTAGCTCTAATGTCTGCCTATAATACTATTTTGGATAAATATCAAGTTGCTTTTATGGTTCCCACTCAAATTTTAGCTAAACAACATTTTAAGAACATCATTGAATATTTAAAAAAAGAAAACATAAATATAGCTCTTTTTACTAATAAAGACTGTCGAATCTATAATGGACAAAAAAAGATAGCTGAAACTTTAAGCAAGAAGAAACTTACTGAAAAAATTAATAAAGGAGAAATAAACTTCATTATCGGCACTCACTCAGTTATTAATAAAAATGTAGGATTTAAAAAACTAGGTTTAATAATTGTAGATGAACAACATAGATTTGGAGTAGAGCAAAGACATAATTTATTAAAAAAATCAAAACTCAAAAAAAGTCCCCACTTTTTATCAATGACTGCCACTCCTATACCCAGAAGCTTATCCTTAACAATCTATGGCGACTTAGATATTTCTAGAATCAAAGAAAAACCCCTGGGTCGTAAAGAGATTATCACTAAATTAGTGGAGCCTAAGAATAGAACTAAAGCTTATGAATTTATTTATAATCATATTAAAAAGGGTCACCAAGTTTTTGTAGTTTGTCCTTTGATTAATGAATCTGATAAATTGGGCGTTAAATCAGTTACTCAGGAGTATGAAAAATTAAATAATGAAATATTTCCTAATTTAGAAATAGGATATTTGCATGGCAGAATGAAAGAAGATGAAAAAAAAGAAGTTTTAGATAATTTTGCTAACAATAAAACTAAAATTTTAGTTTCTACTTCAGTGATTGAAGTCGGAATTGATTATCCTAATGCTACTATTATGATGATTGAAGGGGCTGACCGTTTTGGCTTAGCTTCTTTACATCAATTTAGAGGCCGAGTT
>JAUVAE010000106.1 GCA_030591905.1 Candidatus Komeilibacteria bacterium | reverse complement strand
TGTTAGTATCCCGGACAGCAATGATAATGATACTGACAGAGCTAATGATGCTGATGATTAGTATATAGGAGTTCACTATATAATATGTGAACTCCTTTTTTATTTAAAAATATTAAATATTAAAGATCCTTAGTGTTAGATGTTAGAAGTGTGGTGATAAAAGAGAAGAGTAGTTTTAAATTTTAACTATTGACAAAGTAGTTAAAACATGATAACTTATTAAATTGAATATATAAAAAGTATATTGAAAAAAATGAAAGAATAAAAAAACTAAATAATTCTAAGGAGGAATTATGGAAAAATCGAAAATTATACCATTTGATGCTGTGGTAGAAGATCAAATTACTGGCTTCACAGGGATAGTAACTTCTCGTATGGAGCATATGCACAATTGTGTGCGGTATGAAGTTAAACCACCCGCAAAAGACAAGGGAGTCTTGCCAAAAGGTAAAGTAATAGACGGCCCACACCTTAAAATTATGTCTTTGCCAAAAGGTAAAAAAGTAACTGAAACTCCGAATGCTTTTGAATTTGGAGTCAAGGTAAGGGATAAGGTGACAGGATTTGAGGGTATTGTTCTGGCACGTATTAAATACAAATACACCAGTGATCGCTATGCGGTTCAGCCTAGAATAGGTAAAAGTGGAGAATATCCAGAAATTGAAACATTTGATGAGGAGGATCTTAAACAAATCGATCCCCCACCAAAAAAGAAAAAATCTTCAGGACGGAAAAGACCAAATGGCCCGCATGATTCTGGCACAAAATTACGAAGATAAAAAAATAATAAAGAAAAAGGCATTCGAATGGATGCCTTTTTTTAGTTTTTTCATTTATGGGTAACCAAAAAAACGCCTTGGATAAGACATCTAGAATGGCCACGCCATCCGAAGCTCAAAGAGCGAAGGATGGAGCGGGTAGGGGGAATCGAACCCCCGTATTCAGCTTGGAAGGCTGACGTAATAAGCCACTATACTATACCCGCATTAATATCTATTAAATCATATTTTAAAAGTAGAGTCAATATTTCTTACTATATAGGGTAGTAAGAGCTATTGCTAAAGCATCACTAGCATCATCTCTTTTTGGAGCTTGTTTTAGATTTAGAGTTAATTTAATCATTTCCTCAACTTGTTTTTTTGTAGCTCTACCATAGGAAGTAATACTTTGTTTAATTTGAAGAGGAGTGAATTCTCGGATAGGAATTTTATTTTGGCCTAAAGTCATAATAATTACTCCGCGAGCATGACCAACGTTCATAGCGGTTTTAACATTTTTACAAAAGAAAAGTTGTTCTACTCCACAGATATTAGGTTTATATTTTTTAATTAATTGAGTTAATTCCTTATTAATAATATTAAGTCTTTTATTAAAATCAGTTTTGGCTTTAGTCTCAATACATCCACAGGCTATAAATTGAGGATTTTTTTCTAAAGTAATAAAACCATAGCCTATAGTAGCTAGGCCAGGATCAATACCCATTATAATTTTCTTTTTAGAGTTCGGCATTAGAGTAAAAGTTGTTTATATCATCATTTTCATCTAGAGCTTCAAAGAATTTTTCTATTTTTCCAGAATTTTCAAGTTTAACTTTATTTTTAGGAAGATATTCTAGTTCGGCATTGTCTATTTCAAAAATATTTTGTAGTTTTTCTTGAACTTTTTGCAGATTTTCCATAGCGGTTATGATTCTGACACTATTTTCTTGTTTTTCAATATCTTCTGCTCCAGCATCTATTATTTCTAATTCTTGATCTTCACTTATTCCTTCATTTTTTAAATAAATTACTCCTTTTCGATCAAATTGCCATATTACTGAACCACCAAGAGACCCGCCATGTTTTGTTAAAAGATGTCTTACCTCAGAAGCAGACCTATTTTTATTATCAGTAACTATTTCTATGATAATAGCTGTTCCTTCTGGTCCATATCCTTCATAAGTAATTTCTTCTAAAGCTTCTCCAGAGTCAGTCCCAGAGCCTTTAGCAATAGCTCTTTCAATATTGTCTTTAGGAAGGGAGAGGCTTTTAGCTTTATCAATAGCCATTCGTAATTTAAAATTCATATCAGGATCAGCTCCTTCGCGAGCAGCAATAGTTATAATTTTAGTTAATTTAGTAAAAAGAGAAGATCTTTTAGAATCTTTGATAGCCTTTTTATGCTTAGTTGTAGCCCATTTGGAGTGTCCAGACATATGTTTTTTAGTTAGTAACTATGTAGTATATAATATTAGTATCTTAGCAAGAGAAAGAAAAATGGGCAACATTTATGTTATAATTAAATTAATAATTATTAATTAATATATTATGAATAAAGAAGAAATAAAGAAATTTGATAAAGGACAAGTTTTGAAAACTTATCAAGACATGAAGAAACAATTTGAACAAGTTTTTAATGAATTTAAATTTGTTAAATTACCATCTAACTTTAAAGATATTAATAAAGTTTTAGTTTGTGGTATGGGAGGATCTGGTTTAGGTGCAGATTTAACTCGTTCTACTTTTGATAAGTATTTAAAAATACCAATATTTATTGTAAATGATTACGAATTACCTGCTTGGGTTGATAAAAAAACTTTAGTTGTACTTTCTAGTTTTTCTGGCGAAACAGAAGAGGTGATTAGTTGTTATAAAGAAGCTCATAGAAAGAAATTTAAAATTTTTATTACTGGTAATCGAGGAAAACTTTCCAAAGTAAACGCTCCTAGATATTTTTATGAAGATACATATAATTATGCATTAAATCCAAGATTTGCGCTTGGTTATTCCATAGCAATTTTTGTAAGCCTATTTAAAAAAATGAAGATATTAGATTTCGATTTAAATAAAATAAAGAAAGATTTAATATATCTTAATAAGGCCGAGAAAATTTCTGAAAAGTTAGCTAAAAAAGTATTTGGTAAAATGCCCATTATTATATCTTCTGAGCATTTAAGTGGTAATGCTCATGTTTTT
>JAUVAE010000109.1 GCA_030591905.1 Candidatus Komeilibacteria bacterium | reverse complement strand
TAGAGCAGCTGCCTCTTAAGCAGACGGTCGCAGGTTCAAGTCCTGCACGGCGTACCAAATCACTAATCGTTAGTGGTTTTTTATTTTGTTTAATAATTGGTTCACCTTATTGTAGATATTAGGATATTAAAAAAAAACGGAACATGTTTTAGTTCCGTTTTTTATAATTTTTATCAAATATTCTTTTAGTAGCTTCGATGAAAATCAAAGTTGAATTTCCTTGTAATTTTATAATTTCCATCAGTTGAACTCGGGAAAGTTTTTCTGTTTTTATAGCAGACAGGCTAACTGTCCAATCGTTTGTTTCACGAACTATGTCCATGATGAATTTTGATGAAAATCCTAAATTGATAATTATTATCCAAATACTATTACATTTTTTACTTTTACCAAGTTTCCAGGCTTCTTTAATTGTTATTCGTTTTTTAGAGTTAAATAATTCATAAAGTATACTTAAAATTGCCTCTTTAGTCATTCCATTTCCATATTTCACTTCAGTTTCCCCCTGATTTTATTTTATTTTAATATAATTTATCTAATATAACTTAGAGGATTTTGTTTATATCCATTAACTCTCACTTCAAAATGAAGATGAGACCCCGTTGACCAACCAGTAGATCCCATAAGCATGATTGTTTGACCTCGAGAGACTTTTTCACCTTTTCTAACTAAGAGCTTAGATGCATGAGCATAAAGAGTTTTAATACCATTTCCGTGATTAATAATTATATAATATCCATAACCACCTCGACTCCAACCAGATGTTTCAACTGTTCCAGATTCAGCAGCATATATTGGAGTACCAGTTGGAGCACCAATATCTATAGCAGCATGTCTCCACCAATAATATTGAGTAATTCGATGAGCATTAGTCGGCCATAGAAGTTTTGTATTAGAGTTAGTTGTTTTAGGAGGATTAAATATGGAACTTGGTGTAGTATGAGTAGTAATGATAGCAGCTGGTTTTACACCATCAGGTATTATTAAATTACTTCCAATAGCTACTTGATCAGCAGAAGTAAGTTTATTAGCTTCTAAAATTTTATCTATATCAGATTTATATTTTTTAGCAATAGCAGATAAAGATTCTCCTTTTTTAACTTCATGTAATAAACCAGTCGTGGGAAGTATTTTTAAAGTTTTTCCAGGTCTAATTACGGAATAGTAGGTCAAATTATTGCTCCATAACATTGTGGCTACACTAATATCAAATTTTTGAGCAATACCACTAAGTGTATCTCCTTGTTCAATTATATAATCTATAACTTTATCTCGCGGACCTTGCTTAGCAGCCTCTTCAGATATGGTAGTTGCTATTAAAACAGTTTCTTCGTTGGCAGTCATAGCTGGTGTAGGTTTTGGTTCGGAAATGTTTATCATTGCTTGTGGTAGAGGAGCCTCAATAGCAGTTCGTTCTTCTTCGATGGTTTTTTTAGCAATAACGGCTGGACCCTCTTCTTCTATAATTTCATCATTGTTAAAAAATTCATTAGTTTCCCGAGTGATAATTTTTGACATAACGGTGTTTTTTCCAAATTCTTCTGGCTCTGGTAATTTAGCAAATAAATTATTAGCTATAGTTAGAATTCCAATAGTGATAAGTAATATATAGGGAAGAGTTTTTTTAAATTTTAATTTGTAATATTGTAATTGATTGGTATTTTCTTTTTCTTCGTTATTTTTTTTGAATTTTATTTTTGAAAATAAATAATAAATTTTAAAAATTATTGGTTTTGATATTGTTTCAGGTAGCCAAAAAATAATTTTTAACAAAATTGTAAAAATTTTCCATAAAAAGACAAAAACAAATTTAATTGCTTTTATTAAATACAGTATAAAAAGTAAAAAATATCTGGTAATTCTAGTTTTGATAAATTTAGGATTATTAATTAGGTAACAGTTATTATAATAGAATATTGGGGGTCAAAAGGCAAGGGTAGGGTTTATTTAATAAGTAAAAAAGGCTTTCCCACAGGGAAAGCCTTTGTATTAGGATTTTAGATTTCAATTTTGTCAAACTTACCATCTAAAGCTAGAACCTCTAACATGAATCGAATCCATCTCCTGGATTCTGGAATTCTATTCATGAAAATTTTAATTACCTCAGATAGTTTACCTTTTTCCAAGATTTTTTTGTCTTCAAGGTCTTTGGTACGATTTTTTTCAGGGTAGTTACGAGCAGGTTCTTTTGAAAAGCCATTTATTAAAAAGTTTGTGCAACGGAGCTTCTCATCCTTTAGTAATTCAATTATTGGCTTTCTTTCATTTTTAGTTGGATCATATAGATATTTGTACTGGTGAGTACCCTTTTTTTCCAATAATTGAAAATTAAAGCTCTGTATGATGACTTTTATTGTTAATTCTTTAACTTCTTGAGCCAGATTTCTGAATTCTGCTTTTTGATGAAGGTACATAGGGTGAAGACAAGAGTAAGTTATTAGACAATTTTCTTCAAGGAAGGTACCTAAATGTCTTCTAAAAGAATCTTCTCTGAAAAATATATTTTCTTTCAGAAAACTTAAATAATCATATCTAATTTCTCTGAGACATTCCAAGATACTTTTTATCCTGGTTAATTTTTTGGTAATTTTTTCTAAAGGTTCATCGGGACGATAACTAAGATATCTATAATGGAGAGCATTCATAGGATGGTTCAAGTGTTTTTTAAATAAAGCTATAAATGCTTTTTCAAATGTTTTTCTTTCCTTAGCAAACTTTTTATTGAAGATATTTTCCTTTAAAGGAGCCTTTTTCTTCATTACCGATAGTAAAAATTCAATTTTTTCTTCATCATTGTTCCAATCATAAAATTCATGATTTCTATGCATTAAGAGATACAAATGTGCTTGTTTTAAATCTTCGGAAGGAATCTCCCATTGTTTTAAAAACTT
>JAUVAE010000067.1 GCA_030591905.1 Candidatus Komeilibacteria bacterium | reverse complement strand
GGGGTCTTTTTTAATATTAACTATCAAGAAAGTTATAATACCGATACTAATATAGGCATCAGCTAGATTAAAATTAGGCCAAATACTTATTTGAATAAAGTCAATTACTTCTTTATAAAGTAGACGATCTATTAAGTTACTAATAGCACCAATAATAACTAGTCCTAAAAGGAAAATGTTTAGATATTTTTCTTTTTTTATATTTTTTAAGAAATAATAGAATAAAAAAATTATTATTATACTAATGGGTATAATAATTAAGACTGAAGGCAGAGCTATGCCGAAAGCAATTCCGGAATTAGTCTGTAGTCGGAGTTGGAGATATTTATACAAATAAACTCCCTTATCGCGGAGTTTATTAAGAGCTAGATATTTACTTGCTCTGTCTATAATAAAAAATATTGTGAGAAGGGGAATTATAGATTCTATTTTCAGATAACGTTTCATATTACAAAGTCTTTTTTTTACAATCCATACATTTAGTTGCTGTTGGAAAGGCTAATAATCTTTTTTCAGGAATTATTTTTTGACATTCTCTACATTTTCCATAAGTTCCTTTTTTAACCATTTGCAAAGCCTCGTTAACTTTTTTTAAAGATTTTTCTAAAGTTTTTTCTAAGTATAAATCTCCTTCAAAGTCAGCAACTTCAGCTGCATTTTCATCTTCATGGTCACCGTATTGAGGGAATTTAGCATTATAATCATCTTCAACATTTTTGTTTTTATCAGCAAAACTTTCTAATTCTCTAATTAGCTCTTTTTTTTGTTCCACTAATCTTTCCCGAACTTTTTTTAATATTTTTTTATTCATAATATTTTTTAGAATTGATAATAGTAATAACTATTATATTGGTAATTTATTTTCATGTCAACCCCGTTAAATAACTTTAAATTTTTTGATAAAATTTAAAGTTAAGATTTAGATATACTATTATAGTACTAAAGATATATTGAATAAAATAAAAGTTATTAAAATTAATTTATAATGTATATTCAAATCTTATTTAACGGGGTCAACCTGATTTTTTAATTTTTATTTTAAATTTTTTGTTAAAAGTTGGAACATAAAATAAAATAATAAATAATTTTTATTTCTTGAATAATTTATGCTACAATAAAATACACTTAAGAATTATTTGAAAAATTTTAAGAGAATAAATCCTTAAAAACAAGCCGAGAACTATGGTTATCCACAATTGAGATTTTGCATGAACCACAAAATATGGTATTATAGTTAGTACTTGAGATACTATATATAGTGTTTCGAAAAATAGTCTAAAATTGGAGCTAAGTAATGAATTAGTATTCAAAACAAATAAATTATTATAATTAAAAAAATAAAAAATAAATATATGGTGGAAGGAAAAACATTTATAAAAATTAAAAAGAGAGATGGTCGAATTGTTAAATTTGATGCTCAGAAAGTTACGGAAGCTATTCGAAAAGCTGGAGAGGCGACAGAGGAATTTGATGGAAAAATTGCAAAAAAATTAACTTTAAGAGTTTTAACACTAGCTCATCATACAATTGAGAAGAAAATTCCAAGCGTTGATGAGATTCAAGATATAGTAGAAGAAGTTTTATTGGGTTCAGCTTATAGTAAGACAGCAAAAGCTTATATAATCTATAGAGATCAGCATGAAAAGATTAGACAAGTAGCTGATAAAAGCAATGTAAATTTAGTTGATGAATATTTATCCCAATTAGACTGGCAAGTTAATGAAAATTCAAACATGAGCTATTCCTTACAAGGAATGAATAATTATGTTGCAGAAGAAATTACAAAAGTTTATTGGTTAAATAAAATTTATCCAGAAAATATCAGAGAAGCATACTTGTCTGGTGATTTTCATATTCATGATTTAGGTTTCTTAGGTGCTTATTGTGTGGGTTGGGATTTAGAGGATTTATTAATGGTAGGGTTTAAAGGAATTGCTGGAAAGATTGAATCTTCCCCGGCTAAACATTTTAGAACTATCTTAGGTCAGATTGTAAATTTCTTTTATACGACTCAAGGCGAAACAGCCGGCGCTCAGGCATTTTCTAGTTTTGATACTTTATTAGCTCCGTTTATTAAATATGATAAATTGAATTACAAACAAGTAAAACAAGCAATGCAGGAGTTTGTTTTTAATATGAATGTGCCAACTAGAGTTGGTTTTCAAACCCCCTTTACCAATTTAACCATGGATTTATCATCACCAAAACATATGGCCAAGAAGAACGTTATTGTTGGTGGAAAGCCTCAAAAGGAAAAATATGGAGATTTTCAGAAAGAAATGGATATGGTTAATAAGGCCTTTTTGGAAGTAATGGAAGAAGGAGATGCTAGAGGGAGAGTATTTACTTTTCCAATTCCAACTTACAATATTACCAAAGAATTTAATTGGAAAGATAAAAATCTAGAAAAATTGTGGGATATAACTGCTAAATATGGAATTCCTAATTTTTCAAATTATGTTAATTCAGACATGAGTCCAGACGATGCTCGTTCTATGTGTTGTCGATTAAGACTAGACAATAGGGAATTAAGAAAAAGAGGTGGTGGTTTATTTGGTTCTAATCCTATGACTGGCTCTATTGGTGTGGTAACTATGAATTTACCAAGGATGGGTTATCAAGCTAAGACTGAAGAAGAATTTTTTGATATTCTAAAAAAGAATATGGATTTAGCTAAAGAGAGTTTGGAAATTAAAAGAAAGGTAATAGAGAAATTTACCCAAGGAGGTCTTTATCCTTATTCTAGATTTTATCTAAGAAGTATTCATGAAAGGTTTAAAGAATATTGGAAAAATCATTTTTCGACTATTGGTTTATTGGGCACAAATGAAGCTTGTTTAAATCTTTTAGGCGAAGATATTACTACTGAAAAGGGGAATGACTTTGCAAAAAGAGTATTAATTTTTATGCGAGATGTAATTACTGAATATCAAAAGGAAACTGGTAATATGTATAATTTAGAAGCTACTCCAGCCGAAGGTACTTCTTATAGGTTAGCATTGAAAGATCAAAAGAAATATTCAGATATTGTTTTTGCTAATCCTGATAGAGTAAAAAAAGAGGGAGCTCCTCCATTTTATACTAACTCTACTCAGCTACCAGTTGATTTTACTAATGATGTTTTTGAAGAATTAGAGTTACAGGATGATATTCAGTCTCAATATACGGGCGGAACTAATTTACACTTTTTTATAGGTGAAAAAATTAGAAGTCCTAAAATTGTAAAAGACTTAGTAAAGAAAATTTGCGATAATTATCATTTGTCATATTTTACAATTACTCCTACTTTTAGTATCTGCCCAGAACATGGATATATTGCCGGAGAACATTTTAAATGTCCGAAATGTAAGGCCCCTTCAGATGTTTATTCTAGAACAGTAGGTTATATTAGACCCGTACAATATTGGAATAAGGGCAAAAAGGAAGAGTTTAAGTTAAGAAAGACCTTTAAAGTTAATTAAGGCTTGTCGTGGATAACAAAGCGCATTCTGGTTTAGAGGGTGCGCTTTGTTAACGCTTTATATAATTT
This sequence comes from Candidatus Komeilibacteria bacterium, assembly GCA_030591905.1. Lineage (GTDB taxonomy): Bacteria > Patescibacteriota > Patescibacteriia > UBA1558 > S5-K13 > JAIOTH01. Next base: position 818 of record JAUVAE010000067.1, on the reverse strand, counting down.
TTATGATTATTGGTGGTTTACAAAAATTTACAATGATTGATTATCCTGATAAATTAGCAGCTATTGTTTTTACGAGTGGTTGTAATTTTCGTTGTGGTTATTGTCATAATCCAGAATTAGTATTGCCAGAAAAATTTAATCCTAGTTTAGATCAGAATGAAATTTTAGAGTTTTTTAAGACTAGAGTTGGTAAATTAGATGCGATTTCGATTACTGGTGGCGAGCCCACTCTTCATGCAGATTTACCTCAGTTTATGAAACAGATAAAAGATTTGGGTTTTCTAGTTAAGCTAGATACTAATGGTACTAATCCAGAAATGTTAAAGGAAATAATTGATAGTAAGTTGGTAGATTATATTGCTATGGATATCAAAGCTCCTTTAGAAAAATATGAAGAGGTAATAGTGGCTAAGATTGATTTAGAATCTATTAAAAAGAGTATTAAAATAATAATGGATTCTGGAATAGAATATGAATTTAGAACTACCATTGTTAAATCCCAACTTAGTGTAGAAGATTTAATAAATATTGGAAAATTAATTAAAGGAGCAAATATTTATTATTTACAAAAATTTGTTGCTTCTAAAGCTAATGACGAGGAGTTTTTAAAAAAGAAAACTTATTCTGATAAAGAATTTGAAAAAATAAAAAAAGACATATTAAAATATGTTAAAAAATGTGAGATTAGATAATGAAAAGAAAAAGAATCAAAAATAAATATTATATAAGTCCAGAAGCAGTTTTAGATTTGCACGGATTTACAAAAAAAGAAGCCGAAGAGGCTTTTTTTGAGTTCTTGGAAGAGTCCAGAGAAAAAG